>DATMMY010000274.1:0-40903 GCA_035569515.1 Candidatus Solibacter sp.
ACTGAAGCAGTGCCATCTCATGAGATTAACTAACCCTGTGTTGGTCATTACAACTGCCTTGGGAGTACCCGTCGAGCCAGAGGTGTAGATCATATAAGCAGGATTGGACGGACGCAATGGCCGTACCCGCTCCGCGTTCACCGGATTACTCGCCACCATCGCTGCTAGCTTGCTCTCTGTCTCCAGGTCGTCCAGCACTAACAGCCGGGGCAGGCTGTCAGGCAATTGGGCAATTAGCGAAGAGACCGTAACCAGGCATGCCGGCTCGGCATCCCCGATCATGAACGCCAGCCGCTCCGCCGGGTAGTCCGGGTCCAAGGGCAGATACGCCGCTCCCGCCTTCAGTATCCCCAGCAAGCTTACGATCATCTCTACCGATCGCGGCAGCGCCATCGCTACGATGCTCTCCGGCCCGATTCCTTCTCTAATGAGCAAGTGCGCCAGTTGATTGGCCCGCCGGTTCAGCTCCTCGTACGTGTACTCCTCCTGCTCGTAGACCAGCGCTAACACCTTCGGCGTCCGCGCCACCTGCGCCTCCACCAGTTCCGGCAGCGTGGCTTCCCGCACTGCCCGCCCGGTGTCGTTCCACCCCTCCAGCACCTGCCGCCGTTCTTCCGCCGACAGGATGTTGGAGGACGGTGAAGCAAGAACACCTACGCCTGCGGCAGATGTATCCCGAGAATTCATGTTATTGGCCATAAGGAACTTCGCAGTTCGCGCACTGCTTCCAATTCATCGTCACTGGAGCTTTCATTTGGCAGCCGCCGGCTTGAGGCGGGCAAGACCGGCGAGCCGCCCCAGTTCCTCAACCACACTCTTCATAAAGAGCTCCTGGCAGCTGAACGGGAAGAAGTGGTCTCCATCGAAAATTCGCAGTGTGAAAGATGCGGTTGTCTGATCGCGCCACGCGGCGGATTCCACGACGCTCGCCTCAGGATCGCGCAAGGCGCCCCATACGGTGAGGGGACAGTCCAGGCAGGCCTCGTCCACATATTCATGCGTCTCGCAGATTTCGAAATCCGCTCGAATGGTCGGCATCATCAGCCGCATCAGATCCAATTCATCGGCCAGCATGTCGCGATTGCCGTTGAGAGCTAATATTTTCAGAAGAAATTCGTCGTCGGGCAGGTCATAACGAGGCGGCCGCTCGCGTGTCAGGTGTGGCGCGTACCTGCCGGAGAGCAGCAATGCGCCCGGCAATGGAGAGCCACGCCGGCGAAGCTCTCTCGCAAGTTCAAAACTGATCAGCGCCCCCATGCTGTGGCCGTAAAACGCGAAGGGCTTCTCCAGGTAGGGTAATATGACATCCGCGATACGCGGCACGAGAGAGGACAACTTTGTGAAGGGTTGTTCGCTGATGCGGGCTTCGCGCCCCGGCATCTGGATCGGCCACACTTCTACCTCTCCAGGCAGGCGCTTCGGCCAAGTTGCAAACATCGACGCGCCCGTTCCTGCGAACGGGAAGCAAAACAAACGAAGGGTACCGTCGTGCTTGGGCCTATTACGTCCAAGCCAGAAGTCTGGGGATGGTAGAGCGTCTCCGCTCCCGCTACCCTGCTCAATGCCCGCCAACATGCAGATTACTCCAGGGAAATCTTTCGCTGTACGAGGCTCACGCCACAGGGCTGCTGGGCACAGCCTGCGCGCAACTTCGATCGCCCGTAGCGCTGGCTGGTTTGCTTTCCGATTCATCCAACGCCAGCAACTGGGGAGAATGTTGTGCACAGACGAAAGCCAGGCAGGCCACAATACCGGTAAGGACCAACAATAATGCCGCGCCCCTGTTGCTGCCGACACCGATGACTGCACCTAAAGTCCCGCTCAGTGGCCCACCAGAAACCAGCAACGGACGAAAAATCCTATCGGTGAGAGCACCGGCCACCAGAGGCGCCAGTGGAACGGTGGAACGCCCGATGGTCAGCCGTATGGCGAAGATGCGGCCCTGCACCTCAGCAAGCGTTCTGGTCTGCCAGATGATCTGCATGCAACCGCTCATGATAGGGACGCAAAACCAGGCAATCGCCGTCGCACTTGCGATCAACAGCACCGACGGCCGCAGGCCCATGCATATAACTGCGAGTCCAAACACCAGCCCGAGTCGCAGCATCGTCCGAATTTGTTTCTGTTTCACGCCCCACGCAACCAGCAGCAGACTTCCCAGTACAGCGCCTGCCGCTCCAAGCGCCTGCACCACTCCAAGAATAGAAGGGCTGGATAGACCGAGTACGACCGGCACAATAAGCACCTGCCCAACGGTGATTACGAAATTCGCGAATGCGCCAAATAACAGAAGAATCAGCAGCCCTGGCCTAGCAGCAAGATAAGACCAGCCAAAAGTGATATCGCTCCACCATGATCTGCCCGCTAATCGACTCGAAGCAGCCGTTACAGCGGGAACCCGCACCGCGATGAGCGTAATGACGGCTACTAGAAAAGTTGCAAAGTCTATCAGAATGATTTGACCGACTTTGAACCGTGCAATGAGGACCGCTCCCAGCAGCGGTGTGACAATCTGAACACTGGCCGCGAAAAACTGGGAAACGCCATTGACACGCCCGAGATTCTGCTTAGAAACCAACAATGGGGTCACAGCCGCATAAGCCGGCGACTGAACAGCGGCAAATGACGAAACCAATGCCATCGAAAGATACACTTCCCACATCGCCAAACGACCGAAGAGCAGCGGCAAGGCGAGGCCCAGCGTGCAGAAACCGGCGCCAAGATTGCTTATTATGAGTACCCATCGGCGATCATAGCGGTCCACAATCGCTCCCGCGACCGGCAGGATCACAATCCCTGGAAGCGACGAGGACAGAATGACGGCGCCCATTCGCGTCACCGATCCCGTGTCCTGAAAAATCCTGATGCCCAGGGCAAAGGCGGTCAGCCCCGAACCGATGAGCGAAATGGCCTGGCCAAACAACAGCACGCCCATGATTCGCCCCCCATAGGGCGCCAGTTGCTGCCGGTTTGCGTCATCACCTGCCGACGCAGGCGTGGCGGAAACGATATACCGCAGCGAAGACCACCAGCTTACAATTGCTCCTATCACACTCATCCTTGGGTTAGGTTCCGATAGCTAGCGCAGGTTTGGACGCCCTCAAGCTTCCTCCTCAATGTGCGCCTTTCTTTGAAGTAGGGGTTGGTTGGATGCCGGTACGAACAGCGATATTCCGGCCTGCGGGGCAAGTTGGATTCTCACGCGACTGACGCCAGCGAAACCATTCACAACAATGCCGGACATGAGGAGATACCTAGACCTGAGGCACAGGGCTGGCTGCATCCATACAAGTGACGAGTTCTTGGGCCAAGCGTTCAACGTGGGGCATCTGAAGCAAAGTGGCGTGGTGACCGGAGATAAAATGCGTATCCAAAGGCTTGGTCGACAGCTTGTCCCATCCGCGCTTTGGATCCAGTACATCGACCCCGGCCTCGATCAGGGCCTTTGCGCTCTCTTGCTCCACTTCCGTTGAGCGAAAAAGCGTAATGGTGCCATCATACTGAGTGGGCGAGTAGTCTCGAATCGCCTGGCTCCGCGCCTTGATGCCGTTCAGGAAACGCCGTACCCACCCGATATCCTGGTTCGCCTTCAGGAGATTGGCGGATTTCACCTGAGCCAGGATGTACTCAAGGCCCTTTTCCGGCGACAGACTTCTGATCAGTTCGTGCGGCAGCGCGAGTTCGACTTTTTCCATGCGCGCCCAATCACGAACGATGCCCGCGAAGGTGACGGCATCCCCCCGCTCACCAATCTGGTGGAGTGCAAACGGGGAAATACCATCGACTAGCACCAACAATCCCACCTGGCGGCCCTGGGCCCTGAGCTGCTGCGCCATTTCGAAAGCGATTACGCATCCGAAAGAGTACCCACCCAGATGGTAGGGCCCATGCGGCTGCACTGAGACCATTAATTCGACGTAAGTACTCGCCATCGACCTGATTGACTGTGCCTCGTCACCCACCTCCGAAGGATGCGCCGTACGAAAAGCATAAAACGGCTGGTCTGCCGGCATACTGCGCGCAAGGTTGGAGTAGATAGCCACCTCGCCCGAGAGAGAATGGACACAGAAGAACGGAGGTCTGGTTCCGTCCGGCTTCAGGGCCACCAGCGGCGAGTCGGACCAGTGAACATCCCCTTCGCGCAACAGGGCCGCGATTTGTTCTACCGTCGGTTTTTCAAAAAATGTCGATAGCTTGATCGTTTTGTCGAACTCCCGCCGGATGTGAGCCGTCAGCCGCTCGGCTAGGAGCGAATGGCCGCCAATTTCGAAGAAGTTATCTTTAATGCTGATCGGCCTCACGTCGAGTACCGCTTCCCAGAGTTCAACCAGCTTCTCTTCGATAGGGTCGCGTGCCGATATTGTCTTCTGCTCACCCTTACCCTGTTCGAGGACGACAGCAGGCAGGGCTCGACGGTCCACCTTGCCGTTCGGCGTGAGAGGCAGCGCCGGTAGAACAACGAATCCGGCCGGCACCATGTATTCAGGAAGTTGCTTCTTGAGGAATTCCCGGATTTCACCGGTTCCGGCCGGATGGCCGACGTGAGTGACAAGATATGCGATCAGCCGTTTGTCGTCCGCCTGCGCCTTTTGCTCTACGACAACAGCTTCCCGGACCGCGGGATGCCGCAAAAGCGCGGCTTCGATTTCGCCCAGTTCGATCCGGAATCCACGCAGCTTGACCTGATAGTCGAGGCGTCCGCGGAACTCGATGTGGTCGCGCCGTTCGGCGAGATAATGGCACGCATCGCCGGTCCGGTAGAGACGGCTGTTCGGTTCCCGGCTGAAGGGGTCGGGCACGAACCGTTCCGCAGTAAGATCAGGACGGTTGAGATAGCCGCGCGCAACCCCAAATCCGCCTATATACAGCTCACCCTCGACACCAATGGGCGCTGGCCCAAGATTCTGGTCGAGAACGTACATCTGCATGTTAGAGATTGGCACGCCGATTGGCACCGGTCCGGAGCGTGTTGTGCCGTCCGAGATGGTATATATCGCACAGCCGACCACAGTCTCGGTCGGTCCGTATTCATTAATGATGTTCGTTCCGTCAACCTGTGCGCGCCACAGCGAGAGCGCCTCCGCCGAAAGCGCATCCGCTCCAACCACCAGGGTGCCTGTCCGGCCTTGCAGCGCCTCCGGTGGCAACTGGCGATTGAGTAGTTCGAGGTGCGCCGGGGTAATTTTGATCAGACTGAATCCCTTTTCCTCCAGCAGCTTCTCCTTGAGCCGTTCAACACCCGGAGCTTCAGAGAGCAGTTCCACAGACTTGCCGACGACCAGCGGGGGGAATAGCCCCGTCAATGTCATGTCAAAACCAATGGGAGAATGGACCAGCGCTCCCCGGCCATTCGCGGCGCGGTAGGCATCGGCGGCCCAGCGTACATAGTTGGTGATGCCGAGATGGGTGATCATCACACCCTTCGGACGGCCGGTTGATCCCGATGTATAGATGACATACGCGAGATTCAGGGGATGCAAGGGGACCGAATGGTTCTCGGCAGGCAGCGGCGCGATCAGCGAATCCCACGAGGATTCCAGCGTAATCTCAGTAATACCGGAAATCGCCAGCGTACCGGCCAGGCGCTTTTCGGTCAGTACGATCTTCACCCCGGCGTCGGCGGCCATAAACTGCAATCGCTCGAGTGGATACGTTGGATCCAGGGGCACATAGGCGCCACCCGACTTGAGCACACCTAAGAGCGCCACCATCATCTCCGGCGACCGATGCATAAAAACGCCTACGAGAGATTCCAGTCCGATCCCGGACGACCGTAAAAAGTTCGCCAGTTGGTTGGCGCGCTCATTCAATTCCCGGTATGTCATGCGCCGGTTGTCCTGCTTCAGGGCCGTCGCATCCGGAGTTCGCTCCATCTGCGCTTCAAACATCCGGTGGAAATAAGCGACCGGGACCTCTTCCTGCGTGGCGTTGGCTTCGGTCACACACCAGTGAAGTTCATCGCCGGTCAGGAGAGGCAACTGCGAAATTGGCTGATCGGGATTGGCAACGATCCCACTGAGCAGGACTTGGAAATGCCCCATCATCCGGTCAATCGTCGTCGCATCAAACAGATCCGCGTTGTATAAAACAAATCCATTTAAGCCATCTTCTGTCTCTGACATCGAGATGGACAAATCGTACTTGGCAATGTTGTTCCGCTCTGCGAGTTCCGGCCATTCGACTTCGAGACCCTGAAAACCAACTCCTTTTCCCCGCCGATGGTGCAGTTCGAATGTCACTTGAAATAGGGGCGTATGGGCCGCTGTCCGGGCCGGTTGCAACGCTTCCACCAGTTTTTCGAATGGCAGATCCTGGTGGTCATAAGCATTCAGTGTTGACTCGCGTACTCGCCGCAGTACCTCCCTGAAGTCTGGGTCGCCGGCCAGATTTGTCCTGATCGCCAGAAGGTTCAGGAAACATCCGATCAGGTCTTCAATGTCGACCCGATACCTGCCAGCTACCGACGTGCCGACGGCAAAATCATACTGATTCGCATAGCGACTGAGCAAGATCTTGAACGCACTCATCATCGTCATGAAGAGGCTCGCCCCGTCCTGTTCGCTCAGCGATTTCAGTCCATCCGCAACCGGTTTCGGGACCGCAATGAGGGCCCGCCCGCCGCGGAATGTCTGAACCGCGGGACGGGGGTGGTCAAATGGCAGGGCCAGCAGCGGGAGCCTATCCAGATGCTCCTTCCAATACGAGATTCTGCTCTCAAGCACCTTGCCGCGAAGCCGCTCTTTTTGCCAGGCGGCAAAATCGCCGTACTGGATTGTCAATTCCGGCAGTTGCGAATCGCCGCCAGAGAGGTAACCCGAATAAAGAACGCTCAATTCCCCGAATAAAATGCCCAGCGACCACCCATCTGAAACGATGTGATGCATGGCAAGAAGCAGGATGTGCTCATCATCCGCCACTCTTATCAGTTGTACCCGAAAAAGACAGTCGCGCCCGAGGTTGAATGGCCGGCGAGCGTCCTCTGCCGCCAAACGCCGCACAGAAGCATCTCGTTCGGCGGCCGGACGATCACGCAGGTCGATAAAGTTAAGATTCAGCGGTTCAAACGGGTCAACGCATTGAACCGGCTGGTCCTGGATGATCATAATCCTGGTCCTCAGGACCTCATGTCGCTGGACGATTTCGTTCAGGCTTCGCTCGAAAGCCCCGCGATCCAACTGGCCCCGCAGACGCAAACTGCCGGCAATGATGTCCGCGGAGTCCGCCGAACGAAGCTGGTATGCGAGCCACAGCCCCTGCTGCGGAAACGAGAGTGGAAACGGCGAGCGCCGGTCCGCTCGCCGCGAGATGCGGCCTGCAGTGCTGTCGCCGTCCCGCTGTTTGAGTCTCAACTCTAGCAGGGCTCTCTGCTCTGGCGTCAGTTGCGTAATGTCAAGAGAAGTAAATGTCATCGGGGCCTCTGTTTCAATGTCGCTTCCGATTTTCCTGGTCCACCGGGAAATGCAAAGACATTTCGGCACCGCCTGTCATGCCGAAGCAGCTTGAACAACGGACATAGAATGGCCCAGCGCACCCCAGTTGGGAACGATTTCCTGAATACGCAAAATCAAGGAGTGGCAGGCGCTGGCGTTATGCCATAAACTTTGCGTCTTCATGTAGGGATACTGCCGCCGCCGATGGTCGACCGAATAGCTCATTGATCCTTCCGGCTGGTCGTGGAAAACATATTGCCTGCATAGTGAGGCCAATTCCTCAGGCACGTCGATGGAATAGCCGCGGTCGCCGTTCATCTCAATTCGCAGGCCGCATGAGGATGGCACGGGGACGTTCAGAGGCGTGGAGCCATATACATGCGGCTTCATGACATGGTCGAGCTCAAACAGGCATCTCGCCCCGGTATCGCTCCACCATGAACGCGAGGAGACAAACTTCCGCAACAACTCATTGCAGTCCTGGCGGTGCTCGTACAGGATCAGGTGGGTCGCTTTCCCGTAATTCACAAAGTCGTAAAAATTGTTGGTCTCGATTGAGTCTTCAACGAATTTCACGTAGGCCGAATCTTTAGCGCCCTTGCAGAATTCCACGAAGTCGGTAAGCAGCGTCTTATAGCTGCACAAGCCGGTCCCATGCAGATAATTTGACAGAAAATAGAGCGCCCGGGTGTTGCGAAGCATATGCAGGGCATAGAAATAGCGCATGCCGTCTCTGAATTCGGCCTCGCTCGCAGTCGCTGTAGCCACAACAATTTCCGCCTCGCCCCACGGGTCCTCCGCTGCCCGGGTCACAAAACCAAAACTTTCCCGTCTCTTGAACAAGTCTGTGTTGTGCAGTAGGAGGTGCGGGTAGACAATAATCGTCGCCGCGCCGGCTTCATAGAGATTGGCGATTCCCTGTTGCAGCGAGTCCAGCGTCTCCCCCGGCAAGGGCCAGATCAGCTCAATGTACGAACTGATCTTGAGTTCATTCACCCGCTGTTGAATATTGGCGTACGCCGAGCTCTTGATGTTCTGCCGGTTGATCATCTCAAGGCTCTCCGGACTGGTGGTCTGCAGCGATACAGGTTGGGTAATCATCAAATCCGCGTCCCTCAGGAGTTGGGTGATTTCCATTACTTGAGACGGGTTGTTCTTGGCGCTCGAGTAATAAATCATGCGTGGCGTTTCGTACTTGTTCTTGTTTTCGACAATGTGTTTGGTCAGCTCCACATCGCGCTTGAGCATTCCCCAGTTGGCGTCGGCAATGTACATGAATTGAACTTTTGCTTTGCTGATCCACGTCAATTCTTCGCGTATGCGGGATTCTTCGAACTTGAAGACCCGGTCATTGGTGGCAGCCCCCCAGAAACAGAATCCGCACCTGAAGGGGCATCCCCGGTTCGTTTCGATCACGGCCGAGCTGTACTCGCCATAATCAAAGAGACCTGACAGATAAGGGGATGGCACAGCATCGAGATCGTGCAGGCGGTCGGCTGGCAGAGTCGTAACCAGTTCCTGATCTCGGTAAAAACTCAGCCCTTTGACCGTCGAAAGGTCATGGCGCGTGTCCGTCATCGCCCGCAGGTAATCTGCGAATGTCTGTTCGCCTTCTCCGTTGCAGACGGCGGCATTTTCGAATTGCGGATTCAGATATCGATCTGCCTGCCGCATCACCTGAGGGCCGCCCAGCAGATAATGGGAGTCAGGCTGCGCCTTCTGCAGCGCGCTGACGATCGATTTGATTAGCGCGGCGTTCCAGACATAGCAACTGAAGGCGTAAATGTCGCTTGGATTTCGCGTCAGATATCCCAGGAGCCGGGTCGAGGCGTCCTGCGGCGTCATTGAAAGTTTCTCAAAGACGAAGCTGTTGTCCAGATGAGTATCCAGGCGCGCGAAAGCCTCGAGATAGCCGGCTACGAGTGGAACCATTCTCTCGAACATGGCGAGCTCGACAATTGTTACCTTTTTACGCATGACATCCCCTCTCGGGCTTCACGCCCTGGCACGACCGTCTGTTTCTGGAAGCTCCTGTACCAGAAACGGAAGAAAAATTACTACCCTTGAAAAGTTCATTCAATTTGTTAATTAACCGCCCGCAGAAAAGGGCTGGCTGATGTTGCCAGCTTTACGCGGGCCTCATTCACGCGGGTTCTTGAAGGCTGCCATCCCAGATGCTGCCACACGGCCCGCATGGATTCCTTGCCTTCGGCATGGTCAACTATCTCTTTCAGCGCCAGTTCCGGCCGTGACAAAGGATAAGGAATGCTCTTCGGCGACAGCCTGAAACTCCCGTGCTCGTCCCGAACGAAGTTCCTCTGGAGCGTCCTGGCCGGCGCCCACGCCGCCGCCATGAACGCATCGCATACTTCCTGCTCGCTTTTTCGCGGAAAAGGACTGTTCTGGCGCTGGAGATAGAACCAGAGCATTGGCGACTGATCATTCAGCAGAAGGTTGCCCATCTGCCATCGCATAACATCCGGCAGCTTTTCATACGTCTCACGCAACGGAAAATCGTCACAGTCCAGGTCCCATGAGCAAGGCAGGTTGCGATATTTCATTAAGGGACTGACGGTGGGTATGAGCAACTCCAATCCGGCCGCTTTCGCCAGCGAGGCAAGAGATTCCACGGTGTAGGTGTGTTCCACTGGCTGAATGAGCAGATCAGCGATATCCGATTCCGATCGCTCTTCAAGTGATGTGAGCCATTGCCCCATCGGTGTATTGCCGGGCACGCTCTTGATCAACGCTCTGGCGATTTCAATATCATCGCTGAAATCAGCCCGTCCAGCCTGCTTACCCAAAATTTGTACAGCTTCCTGAAAAGCAATCGGCAATGTCCTGTGATAGCTGTTATAAACCATCAACTCCAGGATCCCGTCAGGCTTCAATGCCGCCGCAAGCGTAGAAAGAGCAGCCGCCGGGTCGGCATTGTGGTGGATGACGCCGGTGCAGAGGATGTAGTCAAAATGATCGCGGTCAGCCCCGGCGGCAATACTCTGTTGCCTGAGGGTAAGGTTCTCAACATTAATGGAACCTGCCACTCGGCTCGACAATTCCAACGTAGCCGCCGAAAGGTCGGTGCCAAGCACTGAGGCCTCAGGAAATCGCAGTGCAGTCTGGATGGCCTGATTCGTTCCGCAGCCAACTACCCATATCTTCGAGTCCCTTGGCAATCGCCGATGGGTGAAGTCTCCGATGCTCTGACAAAGCATTACCCGTTCAAAATCGGGGTCCTCAAGATAATCGAACTTCGCCGCCAGCGGCGGATACGGAAACCGGCTGTAGAATTCAGCATTGAGCCGATCGACGCTCTCTACGGATGCGAGGGGATTCTCCTGGCCGATCCGCTCACTAAGATGGGTATTGGGAGCGAAACTTGTCATAAGAAGTACATCAGATCCAGAGGCATATCGGCGCTGCCAGCGCCGATGACGTCCATAGAGCGCTCTCTACCGGGACTGCGTCGCTGCCAGGGACTTAGCGGAGATAGCCGGAATCGCCGCCGCTGCTGGAACTCCTTTGCTCATCGAGTCTTCGATGACATGGGCAAGGGCTTCAATGGTTGGGAGCTGAAACAGCCGTGGCAGGGGGATATCAATCGCAAATTCCTTTCGCACGCGAGCAATCATGCGCATAGCGAGAAGTGAATGGCCGCCGAGCCTGAAGAAGTTATCGGTGGCGCCCACTTGCTCGATATTTAGCACTGACGCCCAGATCCGCGCGAGCGCAGTCTCGACTTCACCAACGGGCGCTCTGAAATCCGTCTTGGCTTCCGAGGAGGTGGCGCCAGGATCCCGGAGCGCATCGCGGTCAAGTTTTCCATTTGCGTTGAGGGGCAGCGCCTCAAGACCAACATACGATACCGGAATCATATATTCCGGCAAACGGGAAGCCAGAAACTCCTGCAGCGCTGAAGGAGCAGGGCTCTGCGCTCCGGATGGCACGAAATACGCTACAAGCCTGGTATTTCCAGGGTCTTTGAAAGCTTTTATCACAGCTTCCTTTACGCCCGGATATTCCTGCAATGCGGCCGCGATCTCGCCCAGTTCAACGCGGAATCCGCGAACTTTCACCTGATGATCAACGCGCCCCGCGTACTCGAGCGAGCCGTCCGGCAGATGCCGGACCAGGTCCCCGGTCCGATACAACCGCTCTCCCGGCTTCGCGGCAAACGGGTGCGGAACAAATCGCTCCGCCGTCAGCGGCGCTGCTCCCCAGTATCCGCGCGCCACTCCATATCCGCCAATGCATAATTCGCCGGTCGCCCCTGGAAGCACCAGTTGAAGGGACTCTTCCAGAACGTATACCTGTACATTGGTGAGAGGCCGGCCAATCGACACTTGCGCGTCCGCCTTGATTGCAACTGCCGTGCTGTCTACGGTGCATTCGGTAGGGCCATAGACATTGTAGAAAGTCGTCTGCCGGCTGGACGCCAGCTTACCCCAGAGCTGATCATCAATGGCTTCGCCGCCAATCAAAGCAATCGAGGGTGCGTACGCCTGGTCGCTTTCCAGGCCTGCTTCGAGCAGAACGCTGAGGTGAGAAGGCGTGCAGTCGAGAACGTCAATTCGCTGCTCGCGAATGTACTCGACGAACGCGTGCGGTGTCGTGCGCACGGCTTCAGGAATCAAATGAAGCTCATGGCCGCCCAACAGGGTCACGAGTTGCTTGACCGAAGCGTCAAATGAGATTGGGGCATTGACGGTAACTTTCAGAGGCCCTGTTGCGCGGCAATACACCTCGCGTTGCAGTGCGCGCCATAGATTGATCACCGAGCGGTGTTGCACCATTACGCCTTTGGGCCTGCCCGTGGATCCAGATGTGTAGATGATATAGGCCACGTTCTCCGGCGCCGCTTTGATCTCGCGCGGTGGCGCCCCGTCATGTAGCTGCTGCGCCGGGTCGTCCACATAGATGATTTGAGCCTGGGAATCAGCCAGGTATTCGCGGAACTTCCTTTGCGTAACCACGACCGGGGTGCGTGTTTCCGAAAGGACGTGCTCGACGCGCTCTTTTACCGGGTAAGCCGTCTCCAGTGGCACATACGCGCCACCAGCCTTGAGAATCGCCAGGAGCCCGACGATCATTTCCACCGACGGCTCGATGAACAGACAGACCGGCACGTCTGGCCTGAGCCCTAACTTGCGGAGCCGCTGGGCCAGCAAAGACGCCTTGCCGTGCAGCTGCTGATAGGTCAGCTTATCTTGGCCACAGACCACCGCAATTGCGTTGGGGGAACGCTCGGACTGCTCATCGAATAATTCGTGCACACACCGGCTGGCTTCGAACGGCTCGCTGGTGCTATTCCAATCGACAAGCAGCAGACGCCGGTCCTCGGCCCCCAGGCTATTGATATGCGCAACCGGTTCGTTCGGGCGGCCGGCAATGAATTCACAAAAAGACTCGAACTGGCTGGCCAGCCTCTCCACATGCTGGCGCGTCAACGATCCGGAATGGTAGACGAGTGTTCCGCCAATTTCGGCGCCAGTGTGAAAGCAATCCAGCTTTAACTCGAAGGGATAGGTATCGGCGCGCTGGGTCCGAATTTTGAACCGTATTTCACCCGCCGCGGGCGACGATGTTTCGCCGGTAAAGGAATATCCGAACGGGCCCAGTGTCGTGGCTTGGGTGTCCGTGGGGGTTGGAGGAGTGTAATAGTTTTGCCAGAGCGCCGCCTGCTCCAGACTCTCACATGCGCGCCCAATGGCGTAATGCAAGTCGGCGTCGGCGGAAAGTTGCATGGTTACGGGCACCGCCTGCGCGTAAGGCCCCATACCGGTGCGGAACTCTTCGTATGGGCGGCCGTCCATCACCACGCCGACATTCAATATTGAAGGCCCGGTGAGGCGATAAAGAAAGAGGCTCCAGCAAGCCAGCAGCAAGGCCTCAAGCGACTGCGCGGCAGCCGGCTTCAGCGCAAACAGGTTTCTGGAGACTTCCGGCGACAACCGGAATGAAACAAAACCAAGTGGCAGTGCTGCGCGCGCAGGCCGTTGCCCGGTAAGCCGCAATTCTCCCTTGCCATTGGCGGCCTGCTGCCGCCAGTAGGTTCGGCCTTGCTGCGTGAGGTCGTCGCTCTCGCTAGTGATCTCCTCACGCCAAGATGCGTATTCCACATATTGCAAAGGAGGATCAGCTTCCGCCGCCATCGGCCTCTCGTACTCTTCCGCCACTTCACGAATAATTTGCCGTAAAGTCGCGTAGTCGGCGAAAGTCCCTGGCGCACTGATAATTAGAGCGTGCCGGACTGCCGCCAGCGGGACGAGTGTTGCCCGCACAGGGTACTCGGGCTCGGCTGTGTTTGGTTCTGCCGCCCCAACCTCGATCAGTTGGTCGCTCCCCTGCTGTCCTTCTTCTAACCGCCAGACCGCCGCATCAAACCGGTCCCATGCGATCTCCTTGGATACCTCTTGAACCGGGAATTTCAACCCAGGTACTGGCACGAGCCGGGAACGCAGAATTTCGTGCCGCCGGACGACCTGTTGCAAGGCCCGCCGCAGACGCGCGTGATCAAGTGCGCCTTCAACATCCCAGGTAATCTGCACATGCGGCAACTGCGTGGAACTGCGAAAAGCCCATGCACTTTTCTGCTGTGGCGACAAACCGTACAAATCAGGAGTGATCGATGACATAGGTCTACCTTCTCTTATTAATGTTGGCCAACCACCATTGCCTGCTGGGCCTGGCTGTTCACAGAGGATTCGGCCATGATGACCAGGATCTTACGGGCCCCGGCAAAACTATCGCGGCCATGGGCAATCGCCATGTTATCCACGAACACGACATCGCCTTGCTGCCAGGGCAGGCGGATCGCCACCTTATCGTAGGTTTCCCGAATGTGATCAAGCATCCGGCTTTCGATAGGTGTTCCATCGCCGAAGTAGGTATTGCGCGGCAATCCTTCCTCGCCCAGTTCCGCTAGCAATGATTCCCGCAGGTTCGACTCAAGGTTCGAGGCATGGAAAAGATGTGCGTGGTTGAACCAGATCTCCGTCCCTTTGGAGGGGTGCTTGATAATGGCCGGCGCTATGCGGGTCGTTCTCAGGCGATCGCGGCTGAGCCATTCCCATTGGGTATTCGCAGCGCGGCAGTATTCCTCGACTTCCGCCGGATTGTTGGTACCAAACACTTCCTGCCATGGCAGATCGACGCCCCCGCCATAGTTTCTGACGTACATTATCTTCTTCTCGCGGAATATCTCCCGGACAACCGGATCAAGCGCTTTCAGAAAGTCCTGATCGTCGGCAAGCGGCGTCAGTCCACCCTGTTGGGCTGGAGTCTGGCAGAAGAAGAAAACCTTCATTGGCCACTTGTAAGAGAACGCGTTTTCATGATGCATCGGAATCGGATATTCCGGAGGATACTCGGTTGAGGTATAGACCCGTTGTGCAACCTCTATCCTCGGGGCGGCCCGCTCCGAAAATTCCAGCATCTCGTCTGTAAAGCAACCTGCAAACCGGCGGAAGTCATCTTGGTTCGCAAGTCCGAACCCGCGAAACAGCAGAGCGCCATGAACTTCGAGGAGATTATTCATTTGGGTCCGATTCGAGCTGGCCCACTCAAAAGCATCCAGATCGGGCGTTGCCGGTTGAACAACCAGGGGTAGACGATAGTCGGTGCCTTCCGGGGTGCCGAAGTGAACGAGATTGCGGTCGACTTGCAGCGGCACACGCCGCCGTTCGAACCGGCGGGCCGCCGATGGTGACGCCGCGGGAGCGGAGTTCGCCGCGCTCTGCTGGCTCGCCTGGTTTAGGATTTTTTGCCAAATCGTATCGGTGCCGCTTTCTTCAGCTTTGCGCCATTCCTCAATCCTGGAGGCAGCGTTGGGGGCACAGCGCACTGTCGCCCACACTTGATTCCCTTTCATCAATAGCCTTACGGCAATGGCACCGGAGTGCGGTAGATCATCTTCAACCATGAACCCTTCGGGTTTCCAATCATCGCTTCCCGTCCACGGCTCAGCCGTTGCATATTCGAGAGTTATTGATACTGCTGCTCCCGCTTTTCGCCGGCGGAGTGCAAAAGCTTCGTGCAACTCCTTCTTCAGATTTCGCAAGTCGTCAACTATGTTGGAGCCAGCTTCAGGCAACGACACCGTATATGTTGCGTGGAGTGGTCCACATGTATCTGCCAGATTGGGTTGCAGCATCCGGAGATCCGCGCAACAGTCAACCGTTTCGCCGCCGGTGAGGGAAAGCGCTCGAACCACGCCTCCAAAGAGCAGCTCTGTGAATGAAACCCCAATGCTCTTGAGTAACTTCGGGGTAAAGCTCTTGACCAGATCGGCCTGGAGGGCAACCGTCTCTATGCGATTGGAACTATCAGGCCGGCTGTCCGAAGCAAGGGTGTTAGATTGCTCTTCCCATACCGCAGACCGGGAAAACAGATAGTCGCGATAGGTTATTTCGCGGGGCCGGAAAGTCACTTTATGTCCATTCGCCAGTTGCTCGTATACGCGGACCAGGTCCTCAAGCAGTAATATGGCCGTCCTGCTGTCGGCGATGGCCGGGTGAATGGCCAGGGCAACACAGGCTGAATCAGGTCCATTTATGGCCGTCACTTGCAACGACTCGCCCGCGATCGGCTTCATCTCCCGGCAAGCAGGCCGCGCAACTTCGTTGAGTGCCGCGAGATCGGGCTCGACTGCCTGCTCAGCATAGTTCACGATTCGCGATAAAGCGCCCTCGGGTAGCGAAGCGACACGGATCCCACCGTCAATCACGTCGTATTGCAGAATGTCGTTGTAGAGAATCAGGGCTTCGGTTGCCTGCCGCAAAATCTCCTGATCAAGCCTCTTCGATACCCGAACTCCATACATCACGCCGGACTGCGCATCGTACCTCGCCACCGCAGGCGCCGGAACCGTCACAGTGCGCTCGTGTTGCCCCACACTGAACGGCTTGCGCGTGATCTGCGTGCCTTCAAAGAACTCTTTCGCGAGTGGATACAATGCCTGCCAACGTGCCTCAGCCTCATAGCGCGCTTGTAGTGTATGCAGATTGGGAATGCCCAGCTCCGTCGCCAGATCATTAATCCGTCGCAACCGGTCAAACTTGACCGCGCGGGGCGGGTCGCTGTTCACAATCTCCCACTGCTGGAACTTGATGGCCTTTCTCACTCGCTCGGAATAAAGCGGATAGCAGCGGTGTATCCGCGACCAAACCTGTCCGTACGGATAGTAGTAGTAATAGTGAACATCCAGTTCGTAGATATACCGATGATGTTCGCGGATAAAGTCGATGGTTTCCTGGAAATCCTCCTCGGTTTCTCCGGGAAAGCCGACGATCCACAGGGTCGTCACGCGAATGCCCGCATTGGCAAGCGTTTTGATTGCCTTGGAAATTCCTGCGGGCGTCGTCTGCTTCTGCATTGCCTTAAGGACTTTCTCGGAAGCACTCTCAATTCCGAGCCGGGTGCGGACGCATCCGGAGCGGGCCCATCTCGCCACTTTTTGTTTGTCAGTCGCGATCTTGTCGGCCCGAAGGTAGCCGTCGTAGAGGACCGGTGCGCCCTGACGAAGCAAAGAAGTCGAAAGATCTTCGATATATGGATTCATCAGCGAGTCGCCCATGAAGAACGTTTTGTTCTCATAGTGCGTTGCCAGCTCGATCATCTGCTGCGCAAGAATTCCCGCCGGTTTTTTGCGATACCCGCCCCACTGGACTGTTTCCGAACAGAAACTGCATTGAAAAGGACAGCTCCTCGCCCCTTCGATACAAAGATGGAGATAATCCGGGAGGTGGAAGTCGGTGTAGTCGGGAATCCGCAGCTCAGCGGGGTTTAAAGCGGTGGAACCTACGCGCTCACGCATGAGCAAACGTTCCCCTCGCAGCTTTCCATTGAGCAGATCATGGAACAACACCTCGCCTTCTCCCATGACGATATGATCGACAAACGTGAATTCCTCAAGCAGGGCAGCAAGGTTGTCGGAACCATCGGCCAGATCGTCGGCGAAGACGCCGCCCCCCATCACCGTCATCCGATCGGGATAAAGTTCTTTGACCCGCTTCAGGATGTAAAGGGATGGTCCGAGAGAAGTCGAATACGTGCTGGTACCTACGACCGCAAATGATTTGAGGTCGACCTCCGTGGTAATGATCCTCTCAATATCGCGGAACAGGCGAGTCACGATGGGGACGAGGCCGTTGACGACTTCCGCCTTGGGCTTTAATTCGTAGACTGTCAGAATCTCATTCAGCAAGGCGGCGCAGTCGCCGGGGCCGGCGCCATTAAGGTGCGCCATCATGTGCGCTTGCAGTATGTACCAGAGATTCGTGTATCCATGCTGCACTGAGAGCCCTTCCAAATGCTGCAGCAATTCGAAATACTTGTGGTGCGCGACCCAGATGTCCGGAATTGTATTGAAGTCAAAGCACTTGACATGATAGCCGTGTTGCTCCAGATAGGACTTCAGCACGGAGATGCCCAGCGGCGGCGTATACGGCGTGTAGAAGGGTGGCAGTAAAAGCAGGATATTGCTCCCGCTTGGCACGGGCTCCCCGTGGCGTATGTCTTGAACTTTATGCTCATCCCCATTGCGAATTGAGCTCACTTCCACGTGCATCTCCATATCAACTCCTTACGTGTCGAACAAAATTGTCAGCGGGTAAACGGTGCCCCGCATACGTTACTTGAAGGGATTTCAGTTTGATCGGCGAGACCGGACGAATTGCCGTAGGTGGAGGTGCAGAGAAGCCTCCATCTTCTGTGCGACCTGATCGTGCCGCCATGCTGTAAGAGATCCACGGACAGCTTCAACGGTGGATTTCGCGTGGGCTGCGATCATGGGCAAGCAGGCCGCAAACACCTCGAGAACCTGCCGCGCCCCGCCTGCAGAAAAACGTCTCTTGTCAAAGGAAGCTGTCAGCTGTATCTCCTCGTGCGGTTCAACGTCGATACAAAACGCATAGTTCGTCCAACCACCACTGAAGGCCACATTCTCAATGGGCAGCCGGATTGGCCGTCCTTCTCTGTAGCTTGAAGGAGCCAGCGCCAGATTTTGAAACCCAACGGTAGTTTCAAACAGAGGGGTTCCTCTGGGAATCTCGCTGCAAGACTGAACGTGCACAAGCGGAACATCGCTGTACTGGCGGACTCGCGCCTGCTCGTCCTGAAGGTTCCGCAGCCACGTCTCTACTCCAGCCTGGTGTGCGAGACGGACCCTCACAGGCACCATGTTGAGAAATAAACCAATTGTTCTCTCAATACCCGGCACTTCCGGCGGGCGCACCGCCACGGCAGATCCGAACATCACGTCCGTATCGCCGCCGTACTCGCCAAGAACCAGGGCCCAGGCCGCTTGTGTGATCGTATTGAGGGTTATCTGGCTCCGGCGGGAAAGTTGCCGCAAGGCGTCGCTGCTATCTCGATCCATTACTATCTGAACGCATTCCCAGGCGGCAGGCTGTTCAGGATTGGCTGCCAGGCCGCTTTCTCCCGGGACGGCTGTGGGAGTTCGAAATCCGCTTAAGCACTCGCGCCAGAAGCTGTCGCTCCGGGTCATGTCTTTGCTTTGCAGCCACTGCACAAAGGCGTGATACGGCGCAGGGGCTGGAAGGGTGCAGGGAACACCACGCCGGAACCCATCGTAGAATGACTCCAATTCATCGAACAGGACGCCTTCTGACCAACCGTCCATCAGCAGATGATTGTAGATAAACACGAAATAATACCGTGCGTCCGGCAGCGCAATCAGCGCCATCCGCATCAGTGGCGCAATATCGAGGTCTATGCCGGAGCGATGGATGTCCGCACAGTAGCGTTCAAGGCGCTCTTCGATTTCTCCAGGTGCACAGGTGCTCCAGTCCTGGCGGTCGATGCTCAAAACGAGATCGCGCTGCACTACCTGGCCTGGGTCTTCCTGGTCTCGCCAATCGAACGCGGTGCGTAATATGCTATGGCGATCAACGACGCACTGCCACGCACGCATGAAGGATTCCGGATCAAACTCTGGTCCGAATGTCCAGACCGCCTGTGACACATAAAGCCGCTCTCCTGCGGAGCTGAGGCAATGAAAAAGGATCCCTTCCTGCACCGCGGTCAGCGGATAGCGTTCGCTCATGGCGCTTGCGCCTGCGGCATGGCCAGAGACGCTCGCCGTCGGCGAGGCAACGTCTGCCAGCCGCCTTGGCGTTGGATTCTGAAATAACTGAATGGGCGTAATCTGCATGCCTGCGTGACGCATCAATGCGGCAACGCGAATCGCCCCGATCGAATCCCCCCCAAGCTCGAAGAAGTTGTCTTCATTGCCGATGTGAGCGCACCCAAGGACCTCTTTCCATATCTCCGTGATCGTCCGTTCGACCTTCGTTTGCGGTGCGCCTGCGATCTTCGTAGCCTCTGGTGGACCAGAAGCCAGCGCCAGCAACTGCTTTCGGTCCGTTTTGCCATTTGGCAACAGCGGCAGGGAGTCGAGCCACACGAAGGCGGACGGCAACATCGATGGCGGGAGTTGCGCCGCGAGAGCGGCTTCAACCTCCCGTGCGCCGCTATCGCAGCCTTTTTTTGCCGTGACAAACGCAAGCAAACGCGCCGTGCCGGCTTTATCGGTCTGAACCAGGACCGCCGCGGCGGCAACGGATGGATGCTGAGTAAGAATGGCTTCAATCTCCGCCGGTTCGACGCGATGGCCTCGAATTTTTACCTGGTCATCGATGCGCCCCACAATCTGAATCTGGCCATTTCTGCGAAGGCGCGCCCGGTCTCCGGTGCGATAGAGCCGCCGCCCGCGCCCAGATGAAAAGGGATCGGGCACAAACCGCGTCGCCGTTTCCGCGGCTTGCCTCAAGTAACCACGTCCCAAACCTGCTCCACCGATAAACAGTTCACCCGGCATGTTCACCGCAACCGGGCGCATGGCTTCGTCGAGCACGTAGCATTCCGCGCCCGGCAGTGGTCTGCCTGCATATAGAATTGCCGGCAGCAGAACCTCTTCCCGGGCATTCACTCGTTGCATCAGGCAACCGACGGTCGTTTCCGTGGGACCATAGTGATTCGCGACAGCACAAGCTCCGCCGGCGGCCCGTATCTGTGCGTAGAGGTCCGCCGAGAAGGGCTCTCCGCCCAGAATCAGCCAGCGCCGAGGCAGCACGTCTTTCCCATGGGTCAGCAACGCGCGAAAGTGGGATGGCACAATCTTCAGCACGTCGATGCGGTTAGAAGTTATATACCGGGCAAAATCGGACGCATCCATTGCCATCGTCTTCCCCACTAAATGAAGACAGCCTCCGGTGGTGAGCGCCGGAAACACGCATGTGTGCCCCAGATCAACCGCCAGACTGCAAGCCACAGCAAATGAGAGGGCGGGCCTCTTCTTTGCCAGCGCCAGTCGTTCCTGGATGCCGTGCGTATAACTGGCCAGAGCATGGTGCGGCACGCCCACAGCCTTTGGACTCCCTGTCGAACCGGAAGTGTGAATTACGTATGCAAGGCCCTCCGGATTCACCGTTTCGATCTCAGCGGTTGCCTCGCTTTTGCCTTTGGAGATGATGTCGCCAATGAAAATTGTCGGCACACCGTCTACCGCGGAATGTTCGTCGTGAGCTTGCGTGGTCAAGATGATCTCGATCCCGCTCGCGGCGATTTGCTTCGCATGGTACACGGCCGGGGTATCGGGGTCGAGAGGCGCGTAGGCGCCGCCCGCCAACATGACACCCATGATTGCCGCGACAGTATGAATCGAACGCTCGGCCAGAACGCCCACCAGAACATCCTGCCCTGCTTTTCGCCCGCGGAGGTAACGTGCGATTGCGATTGCCTCAAGGAATAGTTCTCGGTAGCTAAGCCGTCCGTCCAATGCGACAACCGCAGTCCGGTCCGGAACCCGGCGTACCTCACCAATAAACATGGCGGGCACCGATTGGGATTTTCCTTGGCGGGCCGGCGGAGTGCGGACCGGTTGAGGACGGTCGGTCACAGTCAGCATCGCAACCGAAGTATCCATCGCTGCTACGGCATCTCCGCATAGCTGCGTGAATTGGCGTGCTACGAGAGATACATCTCGACGGTCTATACGACCGGCGTCATACCCAATTTTGATACAGATACCACTTGGTGCGAGTTCACACCAGCAGCACAAGAGAAACTTATCCTGCGGTATGTTCGTTTCGCTCTTCAGCCGTGCCGGCCTGCCGGATTTCTGGGACGCTGGCAACCGTCGAGCTCCGAACAATACCGTGAACGCAGCCGGCGCCCGCTCCTGGTCATCTTTCGGCAGAAGGCGATCCTGTTGTCGGACTTGATTGTCGATCTGCTCCTGCACGTTCCTGACAAACTCGTCGATCAATATACCCGTCTCCGGATTGCAAATGACGGGGAACCATTGATGGCGCGGATGCAATGGGTAGGCCCGTGACGGCTCCGTCAGCCGATCCAGCGTTACGCCAGTCACGTGTGCGGAGCGATCCAGCAATTGCCAAATCAGCAGTTGCCAGACAGCAACCAGATACGCTTCTGGCTGTAACCCGGCCTGATCTGACCATTTCTGGATAACCTTGGCAAGGTTACGGCTGAGTCGTACACTCACCGTCTGCGCTTTGCATGCCTCTATGGCACTCCCGAAGCGCTCAATTGGAAGAGTTTGCGGTATGTGTTCAACCCAGGCGCGACCTTCCAGTCCGGACGCCACCTCCATCCGCCGGCTGCGAGATGAAGACTCCGTCTCCCGATGAATCATGGAATCTAGTTCTGCGGTTGCCTTCATGTCAGTCCTTATACCGCGTGTCTTTAATATTTGCGAAATGCGTGACCGCAATCCGCCTCAGGCGGACGCGAGATCTGTGTATTGGACCATTTCGCCCATTGCGACCAGTATTTTGCGAGGCCCCACATAGGGATCGCGACCGTGAGCGACAAGCATGTTGTCTACCAGCAAGATATCTCGCGCCTGCCACTGGAAACGTACGGCCACTCGGGCGTATAGCTGCTCAACCTGTCTTATCGTCTCGTCCGGGATCTTCGAACCATCACCGAAATACACGCTACGAGGCAAGTCTGTTTCCGGATACAGGGTCAGCAACGATGCGCGCACCTGTGGCGGCAGGCCGGCAACATGATGCAATAGGATCTGGTTGAAGAAAACCATCTGCCCGGTCTTCGGATGCGCGGCAAAAGCGCGGCTTTTGCGAAAGGTCTGCAAAGTTTCCCCCTTCCACGCGCATTCGATCCCCCCTGTTTTGCAGATACTCTCCACCTCTGCCCGATTATTGGTCTTAAAGAAGTCCTGCCAGCTCACGTCCAGCCCCGGGATAAAATTACGCACATACTTCAGGCCCTTGTTCCCGAACTCCTCCCGTAGAGATTCATCGAGTTCGGCATAGATCCTCCTGCCGTCCGCGATCGGCGTACAGCCGCCTGCTGTGGACGGCAGCGCACAGTAGAACCATTGCTTCAGTGGCCACTTGTGCGTGTGTGACCCTTCGTGATGGAACAAGATGGAACGATCGGGAGGATACGGCGTCGACTCGTATATATTCAAAGCAATCTTGGCCCGCGGCAGATCGCCATATTCCGTAAAGAGATCGGAACACAGAGCCTTGGCGCACTCTTCGAAGGTCTCCGCCGACGAGACCGCGAATCCACGGAGCAGCACCGCACCATGCTCCAATAGCTTTGCCTGCACTGAATGCCTGTTCTGCTTCAGCCACTCAACAACATCAAGTTGACCGTCTTCAGCCTGAAATCCGAGCGGCAGCAACTGCTCGGGCTGAAAGAGAAACTCCCGGACATCAGCCAGTCGACGGCCGCGGTGTGAGGTTCGCGGCGAGACGGGCTTGCGGGTGCCCTTCTTTACTGTATCTCGCGTATCACGCATATATTGATAACTCCATCATTACGAAATGCTCAGCCCCCAATGTCCTGGACAGCCCCGCCTGGGTGCTCATCATGCCAGAGGAAAGAGCGTTGCCGTCAGAGGGGCCCCCATTGTTATGCACGATGTAATTTAGAAAAACGGCGATTTGTTAGGCGGAGTCGCCTGCCACTTCGAAGCCATCCGTCCCTTGCCGGATCCGATTTTTGGGGAGAACCCGAATCTGGGTGGGTGTAACACCATACTGGACCTTAAAGTCGCGGACGAAGTGACTGCTGTCGCAATACCCAACTTTGACCGCGACTTCTTTGATGGATAACAGCGTTCCGCCAATCAGATCTCGCGCGCTTTGCAGGCGCACAAGTTTCAAGTATTTCTTGGGCGGCATGCCAATGTTCTTCCGGAACAGATGACGCAGATGTGAACGCGACATTCTCAAATGTTTGGCGACATCTTTCAGTGAGTCGTTGCGGTGTTTCCACTGTTCCAGGAGCGTCTTCGCCATCGCCACACGATAATCCATTCTGAGTTCACCGGCTCCCGCGCTTGCGATGCGCCCCAATACATCCTCAGTCATACCGTGATCTCTTCCGCTTTCTAACTTCAATCCTGGCAACTGTTGTCCTCTTTTCTGATCATTAAGGAATTATGCCCTATAAATTAAGAGCGAAGGCCTTGTCATACGGCTGCGGAAACGGTTGACTTGATTACGTCGGAATATTCGCGTCTTCCCCACTGCATTCGCGACCAGACAGGTCCCGCCTTCAAGGGATGATCAACCTCCCTGGGACACTCGGGCAGTTCCGGAAGCCAAAGATTCTCTTTCCAGAGATACTCATCACTGTAGATCGTATCCGTATAGCGATAGCCGTCATCAGGCAGGATGCATACTACCTTTGCCTTGGGGTTTTTCTTTGCCCAATGCCGCGCCACTAGCCATGCTGCGCCGCTGGTTCCTCCGCAGAATAAGGTACTTTGCTGGTGCAGCATCCGAGTAGCTTTATAAGCTTCTGCCGCCGTGACCCAATGCACTTCGTCAAAGAGCCGGTGATCCAGGTTTTTTGGCAGAACACTGTTTCCCAGCCCCCGCAGCGTTCTGATCTGGTCAGGCTGCCCGAAAAGAACACTGCCAAAAGTGTCCACGCCGACCGTTGTCATCTCCGGGAAGAGTTCGCGCAGAAAGCCGGAAGTACCGCAGACCGAGCCACCTGATCCGACCGTCCCCACCAGGCAGTCGATCTGGCCCAGGGCTTCCACCAGTTGGGCCGCGAGAAAACTAAAAGCCCCCGGGTTGCCTGGATTGTCGTATTGATTCACCCAGAAATGTTCAGGAGATGTCTCCCTGATTTCTTCCAGCCTATTGAGGCGGGCCCGCTGATATCCGCCATTTACCGAGGGCGCAGACACAATCTCAACCCGCGCGCCTAGGTCCTCAAGCCGGCGGCGCAGGAACCCGTCACAGGCATAGTCGCTCACAATTGTTAGGCGATATCCCGACAAATTACAGACCAACGCCAAGCCCAGCGCCAGGTTGCCGGAAGAGGTTTCGACGATTAACGTTTGAGAACGTATCCGCCCTTCCTCCCGTGCTTTCCGCAAGCAGAACTCAGCGGGAAAGATTTTCATGAACGGAAATACAGCGGCCGTTAGGTTGTCTTCCAGGGGTACCAGCTTGGGCCTGTAAGAATCGATAATCGCTTTATAAGTCTCTTGAATCACTACTGATAACCCTTGTGGCAAGGATTTTTTAACTCTGGAAACGCAGCATCTGCGTGATTCCCAGACCATCGAAATCGGCCTGTATTCGGTCTACCTTTTTTTCCAGGAATTCATCCGCCGGGTCAAGGAGGACACTCAGGACAGTGCCCGAATGGGCCACTCCTACGCCCAAGGCTCCCGCCAGATCGGCGATCCGGCGAATTTCCGCGAACTTCGGCTTTGGCAGAAAATGCTCATTGATACAGGCGCTGGCCGTCGCCACCCGCCCCAAAAGCCGGATGTCATTTTTACGGATGGCCCGACGCATCGCGCCTGCCAAAGTGCAGAATGACTGGCGTTGTCTCCATGAATAATCAGAAGGCGGATGCTGCAATGTCTCGACACGGCCTTCCGGAGCGGTATCGATGCCCAATATTTCAATCTTGGGCAAAAGTTTTGCGTAGTCCTCCAGGACCACTCCCTCGCGATGGGCAAACAAAACTGCGCGGCGGAACATAAAGTTATCACTTGCAACTTCCGCGCCCACAACCAATTTCGCCAACTCTTCCTCCGACAACGATCGGTTGATTGAATCCGCAACGGCAACCGCCGCCACTATGCAATCCGCCGTAGAACTGCCGCAACCTTTTGCTTCCGGCACCGTGGACTCAATGGACAGGTGTCCTCCCAATTCCGGGGCGTCCAGGTAGGCAAGTGTCATTTCCACGGCCTTCAATGACTTTTTTTTGTATGGAGGATCAACGCTGAGAACGCCGTCAGCACCAGGACAGAATTTTGCCTCGGAAGACATTGCTCTGCATGGCAAGCTCATCAGGCATCGGCGCTGCCTGCCCTTTTCATCTTCGACCTGACCCTGAAACAGTTCGCCATACTGGGCTATGCTCCGCCCTCGGCCTATTTTGGGCCGCACTCCGTACCTGTATTCTTCAGGCCATCCTTTCAATCTTGTCATGTCGTCCCCGCTGTTTCAGTTTGCTCCGATTAATAATGGTTAGCGGCGTAAAACGGGCCGAGCGTCGGATCTACATTGACACGGACGTGCCGCTCTGGGCCGAACGTGGCGGATAGTAAGCCGGATATTAATAAGACCAGCGCAATAAAGTCGCCCCTGCCGTCATTCCTGCGCCGACAGCGGCAAGCAAGACGATGTCTCCCCTATTGAGCCGTTGTTCATTCATGGCCGACTGGAGCGCCAAAGGAATCGTGGCGGCCCCCGTGTTCCCGTACTTGTCGATATTCACAATCACATGACTGGAACAGAGGTTCAGTCGCTCGGCTACAGCAGCCATGATGCGCCTGTTTCCTTGGTGTGGAACAAATAGTTTGATGTCGTTGATCGTCAGGTTATTCCTCGCAAGGAGCCGCTGGCACAATTCGGCAAGCTTGCACACGGAATACTTGAAGACTGAAACTCCATCCTGATGCACAAAATGCATTTTTTTCGAGACGGTTTCGTGCGAAGCGGGATGAAGACTGCCTCCGCCGGGTATTCGTAATGAACCGGCCAAGGAACCATCGCCTTCGTGTAAAAAATCGATCAAAACGCAATCATCCCGCTCATCGGCCGGCTCGATCAGCACCGCGCCGGCGCCGTCTCCAAATAAAATACACGTGGAAGGATCGGAGTAATCGGTGATAGACGACATTACATCGACACCAATGACCAGGGCCCGTTGGAGAGCGCCGGTCCTTATGAATTGCACAGCAGCTTGCATGCCGAAAAGGAACCCTGAACAGGCGGCCGAAATATCGAACCCCCACGCGCGCCGGCACTCTAGCTTATGCTGCACCAGGCAGGCTGTGGCGGGAAAAATCATGTCCGGCGTAGCGGTTGCGACAATAACGACGTCGACTTCCGCGGGAGAGATTCCAAGATCCTCAATCACTCTGCGGCCGGCCAGGGCCGCTAGTTCCGAACTGGGAGTGCCCGGCCGGCAGATGCGGCGCTCTCGAATGCCGGTCCTGCGCACGATCCATTCGTCGCTTACATTGACGGTTCTTTCGAAATAGTCATTGGCCCGAATCTCAGGGGGAGCATACACTCCCAACCCGCTTATCTTGGCCTGGAGCAATCTCACGTTTCTCTCTCAGAGAGGCGGTAACTGCTCCGCCTCATGCTCTCAATGGACAGCTGTCCGTCTCCGGCGGGAAGAACCATTTGATATCCACCACCGTGTTCCGGTCCGCGCACGCTCGCCCCAGTTCCTCAGGCGCTGCGGGCATCGATCCGGCGCATGCTGATTCGGGCCAGATTCATTGTCCCTGTATGAAAAGCCACAATCATGAGGGCGAGATACTTCTCGTACTGGCTGACTTTATCTGTCCCGGCAATTGCAATCGCCTCTTTTCTGCAGGCGCGCAAATTGTCGAGCCAATGCCGGAGAGTGCGGGCGTAGTGAGCCCGATCGTTTCGCCACATCTCAATTTCGAACAGTCCGGAAACGGCCTGCGCAATCTCAAACATGTGCGGCAAATCCGATTCCGGAAAAATAGTCTCGGCGAAAAACGGGCTAAACTGTTTGCGGCTGGCATTCTCATAGATGATCGTCTGCAAAGACAGGCGTCCGCCCGGTCGCAAGCATTGATGGCAAAACGAAAAAAAATCGCGATAGCCCTCCAGTTTTTTTTCTGGGGACTGGTCCAGCCGGGCAAAATGCTCAAATGCGCCAATCGACACGATGCCGTCATAGGGACTCTCCGCCTGATGATCGAGCCAGTTTTCCAGACGCACATCCGCATTGCGCACACTATGCTCCTGGCACCATCGGACCTGCTCCATGCTTAAGGACAAGCCGACCGCCTCGCGAACTTGATAATGCTCCAGTGCCCGTTTTAAGGTGCTTCCCCATCCACACCCAACCTCCAGCAATCGCCGGACTTCGCGCCCTCCGACGTTATTCAAATGCCAGTCGATCTTGTTCATCTGGGCCGTGACCAGATCTTCGTCTCCATACCACAAACCGCAGGAATATGTGCGTGTTTCATCCAGCCAGAGGGCGTAGAACTCATTGCCGACATCGTAATGGTGCTGTATGGCGGCAGCCGATGCTCCCGTCCGGTTTTCTGTGGAAGCCTTCATGGCGCAGTCCCCAGAGCGCGGGAATGCAAGACCGCGGCAAACAACTTTTCGTCCATGGCAAGGGCACGAGACAGCTTCTCGATCGAAGGGTGGTCAAACGTCGCCCCCGGATCGACCTTATGGCCCAACCAGTCGCCTAAGTTCCCGGTCATTCCAACCACTACGGAAGAATCGAGCCCATACCTCTCAAAAGAGGTTGTGAGATCAATCTCCTCTTCGGGACGCTCCAGGATCTGGGCCAGATATGCCTTGCACCAATTCGCAATTTGAGCTTGCAATAATTCAGGCGTCAATATCGTTTGTTGAGTCATGTAATTCCCGGTCGAACTTTATTCGGTCAGATTTTTTTTGAAGTCCATCTTTACATCGATGTCCCGCGCCACCTTGCCCGGAGTGTCTGGAGAGGGCCCTGCGAGCGCCGCCATTTCACGCCAAGCCGTTACCCATCCCTATCACGCCCGGTTCTTCAAGTACGCCCTGCGTACGTTCCAAACTAAACCGATGCGTTCGAGAAGTTGAATCACAATGCCCCCTCCATCGAGTTCCCACCAGCGCAAACCGAAAATTGCGGAAGTAGGATGGGCGTGATGATTGTTGTGCCAGCCCTCGCCCAGGGTCGGATAGCCCAGCCAGATGTTGTTGCGGCTTTGCTCAATCGTGGCGAACGACCGATAACCAAACATGTGGGTGATGGAATTAATGGATGCTGCCGCATGGTGCGTAAAGAAGAGCCGGACTCCGCCGCCCCACAGCAGTCCACGCCATAGCCCGTGCCAGCTGGGATCGATCACCCCTCCGATGACGGTCGGGATCAAAAGCCCGAGCAGAACCCAGTGGAAATAACGCTGGTTGACCCACGTTATCTGGGAATCTTTGAGCAGATCTTTGCAGAAGAAGGCGGAGTTTGTGAGCTGGTGCGTGAAAGTCCAGCCAAAATGGGCGTGCCAGAAACCGCGCCAACCTTCGAGCTCGCGATCATCGAGCCTGTGCGGAGAGTGCGGATCGCCGTTACCGTCGCCGAAACGATGATGGCGTCTATGATTACTCACCCAGTAAATGAGAGGCCCCTGCGCAGCCATGCACCCCAGGACCGCGAGACTGAACCGGACCATACTATGGCATTGAAAGGTCTGATGAGAAAATAGACGGTGGAACCCTACTGTGATGCCAAGCATCGTCAATAGATAGAGCACCACCATCAATACCGGCTCCCATATCCTGACCTCTCCCTTCCACAGGTAATAACCCGCCAGGAGCACCGCCAGAGTGGGCACCACGATAATTGACGCAGCATGCGCCTTCTGCGCAAGGCTTACTTTATACCCTTGCAGCACATAATTGCTGCTTGCCGCTTTAGCGGCCATACTTGGAGACAAAGGTTCCATTGGTCAGCCTCCTGCTGCTGCAATGGCCTTGGATTCGCTGGTTTGCAGAACCTCAAATTCCCCGGCCCGTAACATTTGCGCGCACAGGCTGCGACGCACCTTTCCACTAGACGTACGCGGCAGAGCTCCAGTCTTAATGAGCGCTACTTCATGGACGTGCAAACCATGTTCGGTGGCAATGGCTTCACGGACTCCGGCAGCTAGCTCGTCCGCATCCGCTGACCGCCAACCTTCACGGGTTACTTCCTGGACAAGGGCGATACAAACCTGCCCGTCCTTCTCAATCGCTACGACTGCTCCCGCGCCGATTGAAAGGAATGGACTCGTGCGCTGCGCCGTCAATTCCAGGTCCTGCGGATAGTGATTGCGTCCCCGGATAATAATCACGTCTTTGATCCGCCCGGCGATGAACACCTGCCCTTCGTGCCAAAAGCCCAGGTCCCCGCTGCGCAGGAACCGCTTTCCCGAAGTACCCGCGGGCGCCGCCCCGAACGTCTCTTCTGTCAATTCCGGCTTTTTGTAATAACCTGCCGCGACACTTGCGCCGCTGATCCAGATTTCTCCAACGACATCATCCGGCAGGATCTTTCGAGTTTCCGGATCAACGATGACAATCTCGATTCCCTCCCCCGGAACGCCGCATCCCACCAGTTCGATCACCGGCTCGTCTCCGGTAGGTGTCCGCGCTATTTTCTGAGAAAGCGCCTCTGACTCCACTCGAAGGATTTTCGCTCCGCTGCCTGCGACAATTCCGGTGGCGAAGAGCGTGCATTCAGCCAGTCCATAACAGGGATAAAACGCGCTGGCCTTGAATCCGGCAGGAGCAAAGACCTTTGTGAAACGGCGAATCATATCGGCGCGCACCGGCTCTGCGCCTGAATAGGCGACGGTCCAGGTGCTCAGATCAAGTTGATCAATTTCTTCCGGCTTGCTTCTGGCGATGCATAAGTCATAGGCAAAACTGGGAGCGCCTGCGGACGTGCCTCGGTATTTGCTGATCGCCTGGAGCCAGCGAACGGGCTTTTGAATGAACGTCGCTGGTGGAATTATCACGCAATGAAATCCCGTATGCAGGGGTTGCAGCACGCTACCGATCAACCCCATATCGTGGTAAAACGGCAGCCAGCTCACCATCACGGACCTGTCATGAAAACCCATGGCTTTCATGATCACGGTTTCGTTATGCATCAACTGGCTATGTTTTACGACAACTCCCTTGGGAATGCCCGTGGATCCCGAAGTATATTGAAGGAAAGCAATATCATCAGGCTTGATTGCGGCTCGTCTTGGCTCTTCTACGCTGTAGTCTATTTCATCCAGGTAGAGCCAGGGAACATCACGCAGATTTTCTGGAAGCGCAGCCTTCAAATAACCGAATGCACGGGAGGGCACGATGGCTGCGGCCACTCCGGCATCGGCGCTGATTGCGCGGATCGTATCGAATGACCGATTCGGTTTTGGGACTATCGCCGCAACTGGAATGGCTCCTGCGTAACAACTGCCGATAAACGCATCAATAAACTTCAGCAGCTCCGGGACCAGAAGCAGAACGGGCCTGCCGGAAACGCCGAACAAAGCAAGTCGATGCGCAACAGCGCGCGCATGGCGGTCAAGTTCTCCAAAAGAACGTTTTTCGCCTTCAACTTCGCCATCCGGCAGATACGTAAACGCCGTCTCATGAAAGCGGGACTCCGCATGCTTCTCAAGGGTGTCTACAATGGTCACTGGTATGTCACTTTTTGTTTTGGGCGCCGTTTGGATATAAACGGTTAGGTTCCCGCGCTTAGCGGAGAGAGAATCATCAAAATGCTTGTGGGGATAGCTCGGAAGTCACCCGGAGAGATTACGCTAACGCTTAGCGGGCGGGCTGCCGCCATTTAGGTCTCATTTTGAGAGCCACCTATTAGAGCGGCTTTAGCCCTGTTACGAAATGCGGCAGGAAACTTGTGCCCTGACACAAATCGTGTCTACATAACTATGTAAATGCTCTGGCTCTTCGGACACATAATAGACCAACATTACCTGAGGCACAAGATGTTTTTTGTGTTTCACAATGGCTTCGCAAAACTCCCGAGTGTCGCATCGAAGCTCGATGGGGACTCGCACATCACGAAGCTCTCGCCGGCGCCGAAAAGCGAGTGATTGCTTGCCTCGCTACACAACTTCCGCCGTCTCGCCTTTGGCTGGGAATATCACGAAAGCAACTTCCTCGGCATAGTGATCCTTAATCCAATACAAGATGAGCCTGGATAAAGATGGCATGCTGAGGATTGATCATTAGCGTGCATGAAGCCGAGAAGTTAAAGTTGGATCAGATCCAGTCTATCGACGGCATCTGGCGGAGCGTGAAAATGAGTGCCAAGCGAGGAGTATCCCGCTTTCTACAATCTCAACAGTCAAAGGGGTCTGCCGAGCGCACAAGTGCTAGAATTTCGGACATGAGCGGCATGACATGCAGCCCGCCGTCCAGTGATGCGCAGGTCGAGTTTCTCCTCAATGGCAAGCTCGTGCAGGTTGAGACTTCCATGCAGACCACTCTGCTGGACTTCCTGCGTGCACGCGGCCTCACCGGATCCAAAGAGGGCTGCGCTGAGGGTGAATGCGGCGCATGCGCCGTAGTGATGGTCAAGCAGAATGGCTCCCACAACATGCCAGGGCAGGCGGGTAGCGCGTATTGTCCGGTGAATAGCTGCCTGATCTTGCTGCCCATGGCCGCAAGCCAGGAGATTTATACGGTTGAAGCACTCTCTCCCGGCAACAGTCTGGCAGCCGTGCAGCAGGCGATGGTCGAGCATGGCGGCTCGCAGTGCGGCTACTGCACACCCGGCTTTGTGGTCAGTTTATTCGCCGAACATTACCGTCCGGGCCGAATCGGCCCTTGCGATCCGCATGCTACTGCCGGTAATCTGTGCCGTTGTACCGGCTACAGGCCCATTCGCGATGCTGCATTGTCACTCGGCCCCGCGCCTGCTGATGCCTTTCGCGAACGCCTCTCGCGGCCCGCGCCTGAGCTCGCGCCTGTCTTATTTGAATCGCGGGAAGCTAGTTTCCACCGGCCGGGAACGCTGGCCGAATGCCTGGCTCTGCTCGCAGGTCATCCCGAGGCGCGTTTAGTGGCTGGCGCTACCGATCTCGCCGTTGAGTCCAATTTGCGCGGACGTCGCTTCACGTTCCTGGTGAGCGTGGAAGCGTTGCGCGAGTTGCGCGACTTCCGCGAAACCGATGCGGAAGTCGAATTGGGCGCGGGGCTCACGCTGAGCGAAATTGCAGCGCGATGGCAGTCAGCGCCGGCTGCCTTCGCGGAATGGCTTGCGCTGTTTGGCTCGCCGCTGATTCGCAATCGCGCGACGCTGGGCGGCAATCTTGCCACCGCCTCGCCTATTGGCGATGCGGCGCCGCTTCTTCTTGCCTTCGATGCGCAAGTCCGTATCGCAGGAGCTGCCGGCCAGCGCACGGTCCCTCTGGCAACATTCTTTTCGGGCTACCGTCGAACCGCGCTCGCTCCGGGAGAACTCATCGTCTCCATCCTGCTGCCTAAGCCATTTCCCCGGCATGTCCGCTTTTTCAAAGTGGCCAAGCGCCGCATGGATGACATCAGCACCGTGGCCGCCGGCTTCTCCGTTGATCTTGATTCGGCGGGCCGGGTCCAGCGCGCCCGCCTCGCCTATGGTGGCGTGGCGCCGGTTCCGTTGCGTGCCTTCAGGGCCGAAGAAGAGTTGCGCGGACGCCCTTGGGACGAATCTTCAATCCGCCAGGCGCAGGAAATTCTGGGCCACACGCTTCAGCCCATCAGCGATCATCGCGGCTCAGCTGCCTACCGGCTGGCGCTGGCGCAATCGCTGCTGGAGAAATTCTGGTGGGAACAACGCGAGCAGGTCATGGCATGAAGATCGTAGGCCAGGCCGTTCCTCATGAAAGCGCGCGCGGCCACGTTACCGGCGAGGCGCTCTACACCGATGATCTGCTGGCTCGCTTTCCACGCTTGCTGCACGCGTGGCCGGTGCTCGCGCCCCACGCCCATGCTCAACTGACAAAACTGGATGTCAATCCGGCATTGGCCGAGCCGGGAGTATGCTCTACCTTGATCGCCTCCGACGTTCCCGGCGAAGGCGACTCCGGCGCTGCCCGCCACGACGAGCCGCTCTTTTCCACTGAAATTGTTTTTCATCAGCAGCCGGTCGCGTGGGTGCTGGGCGAGACTCTTGAAGCAGCCCGCTTGGGCGCTGCTCGCGTCCAGGCCGAGTATCAGCCGCTGCCTGCCATTCTGACCATTAACGACGCTATTGCCGCCGGCAGTTTCCACTCCGATCCCATGCGGATTGTGCGCGGCGAAGTGTACAGCGCGCTGGCCAACAGCGCCCACCGATTTCAAGGCGAACTGGCCATCGGTGGCCAGGAACATTTTTATCTTGAGACCCAATGCTCCATCGCCTGGCTCGATGAATCTGGCGGCATAATGGTGGAATCCTCCACTCAGCATCCCAGCGAAACTCAGGAGATTGTGGCGCGTGCGCTTGGCCTCGCGCGTCATAAGGTCACAGTTGAGTGCTTGCGCATGGGCGGTGCATTCGGGGGAAAAGAAGTTCAGGCAAATCCTTATGCGGCCATCGCTGCTCTGGGCGCCTGGAAGACCGGGCGTCCCGTGCGCGTGCGTTTACCCCGGTTCCTCGATATGGTCTTGACTGGCAAGCGCCATCCTTTCCTCGCGCGCTTTGGCGTCGGATTCGATCACGATGGTCGAATCCTGGCCTTGAAACTCGCGCTCTACTCCGATGGTGGCTGGAGTCTCGATCTCTCCGGGCCTGTCCTGGCGCGCGCCTTGTTCCACTGCGATAACGCCTACTTCATTCCCGCCATGGAAGCGACGGGATTAGTTTGCCGCACCAACAAGACCTCGCAGACCGCCTTCCGAGGCTTCGGCGGACCGCAAGGCATGTTGGTCATTGAGGACGTGCTGGATCGCATTGCCCGCACGCTTTCCCTTCCGCAAGAACTGGTGCGCGAACGCAACTTCTACCGCGAAGACCACAGCACGCATTACGGACAGCTTGTCAAAGATGCGGCCCGTATTCCCAGGATCTGGAACCAACTGAAAGAGACCAGTGATTTCGCGGCACGCCGCCAGGAGATCGAGCGCTGGAACGCGGCGCATCCGCACCGCAAGCGCGGCATCGCTATCACGCCGGTCAAGTTCGGAATCTCCTTCACCGCTACCATGTTCAATCAGGCAGGCGCGTTGGTCCTTATATATAAGGACGGCAGTGTCCAGGTGAACCACGGCGGCACCGAAATGGGCCAGGGGCTGGACACCAAGATTCGTCAGATTACGGCTGAAAGCCTTGGCCTCCCCGAAAGCGCTATTCGTATCATGCCAACGCGCACTGACAAGGTTCCTAACACCTCGGCCACCGCCGCGTCTGCCGGGACCGACTTGAATGGCGCAGCGGTGATGGATGCCTGTACGCAACTCAAGGTGCGGCTCGCTCCAGTGGCCGCAAGCTTGCTCGGCGCTAATCCCGCAGATGTCCGGTTTGCCCATGGCCGCGTCTCAGCCGATGGCAAAGACCTGCCTTTTGCCGATTTGATTGAAGCTGCTTATCTCCAGCGCATTGCCTTGTTTGCCCAAGGTTACTACCGAACGCCCGAGATCCACTACGATCCTAAAACCATGCAGGGGCGGCCCTTCTATTACTTCGCCTATGGCGCAGCCGTGAGTGAGGTAGAGGTTGACGGCTTCACTGGCGAGTATCGCGTGCGGCGCAGCGACATCCTGCATGATGTAGGTGAGTCGATCTCCCCGCTAGTTGATCGCGGCCAGGTCGAAGGTGGATTTATCCAGGGTTTGGGTTGGCTCACGCTGGAAGAGCTGCTCTGGGACACGCAAGGACGGCTTCTGACCAATAGCGCGTCCACCTACAAATTGCCGGCATGTTCAGAGCTGCCGGATGAATTTCACGTCGATTTTCTGACTCGTGCCGCCGAGCCGGGAGTGGTCTTCGGAAGCAAGGCCGTGGGCGAGCCGCCGCTGATGCTCGCCATCTCCGTTCGCGAGGCCATGCGCGACGCCATTGCCGCTTTCGGGAGCGGAGGCATAGTCTCGCTCGACAGTCCCGCCACGCCCGAGCGCGTCTTCTGGGCTGTGCGCCGTGCCCGGACCCGCCAGCCCAGTCCCGAACTCTCCGCCGCGGGCGTAAGCAACCCTTGATCCCCTTGACGATGACCGTCGAATAATGACCATTCACGAATGAACATCGACGAACTCAATTCACTCCCGCGCGACGGCTTCGTCGCCACACTCGGCTGGGTCTTCGAGCATTCCCCCTGGGTGGCCGAACGCGCATGGGAGCGGCGGCCGTTCCCCGATCTTGAGCATCTGCACGCTGCCATGACCGCGGAAGTCGAGCGTGCTACCTGCGACGAACAGTTAATCCTGCTGCGGGCCCATCCTGACCTGGGCACGCGAGCGCGCATCAGCACCGCATCCGCCAGTGAGCAGTCCGGCGCAGGCCTGGATCGCCTTACTCCGGAGGAATACCGTCAACTCCTCAGTCGCAACACCGCCTACCGGGAAAAATTTGGCTTCCCATTTCTTTACGCCGTGAAAGGCAGCACCAGGCACGATATTCTTCAAGCGCTCCACCAGCGGCTGGGGGCCACGCCGCCGGAAGAGTTTCGCCAGGCGCTGAATCAGGTGTACCGCATCGCATTGTTCCGTCTGCAGGATATAATCGCGCACTAAACGGCCGCAATTATAATCGGGCTTTGATTGAAGCAAGAATCCATGTTTGAGCACATTCGTTATGAGACTCTCAACGCTCGGCAGAAGGAGATATTCAACTTTCAGAAAATCTCTGCCACGCTTGCCGACTACGGATTCAACTGCATTAAGTTGGCCGACGACTGGGGCAGCGCTGATTTAATTGCCTGTCACGTAAACGGAGCCACAACTTTAAAAATTCAATTGAAGTCGAGGATAACAATTGAAAAAAATACGCCGGGAAGGATACTTGGATTGCCTTTCCACACAAAGGCTTCTGGTATCTCATCGAGCATGACCGATTAGTTGACAAGATTGGGCACTCAACGGACTGGCTGCGAACTACTTCCTGGCTAACCGGAAATGAGTATTCTTCCGTCAGCATCAATCCAAAATTGCTGAATGGCTTGGTCGAACATAAACTCGGGCGTGTCTACGGACCCGTCCTGGAAACTGAGTGAAACTGTTCACTCCAGGATTTACCCCCAAATGTTGCGCATCCGCTCCGCTACTGCTATTAAAGTAAGTGTTCAGTGCCCCATGTGGGCTCGCGAGGTTCTATGACTGCAACCCGGAAAACAGCAGAGTCCATCGGCGGAGATCAGGATACCGTGACCGGAATTTCCAGGCGGGTTGGGAACGCTACTGGTCTGCCGCCGGCTTGTTCCAGCCGCCCCCAAGCGTCCGGCCTAACACTTCAAAACGTTAGGAATTCCCAAAGTGTTAGGAAAATAGTCAATGTTTATGCGGGTCCTAACACTCTAACGCTCTAACGCTTTGGTTTGACTGTCACCTCGAGGAGAATCACATGCAACAGTTCGCCAGCGGCGCGAAGCGAAATTATTACGGCAAATGTGACGTTACCGTTTACCGCCTTCAGCGTGATGCCCATTCCGCGCCGGGCCAGAGCCCCTTCTTTGGCGCAAGCGTGATGATGCTGCTTTACGGCGACGCCTTCTGGCCTACCTATGTCACCGGGGACAATACCAACCTGGTGGCCACCGATTCGATGAAGAATTTCATCCAGCGCGAAACCTTGAACTTCACTGGCTGCGACTTGGAGTCGTTCTGCCGTTTTCTTGCGGAGAAATTCCTGAAAACCTATCCCCAGACGGAAGGCATTCAAGTATCGGCCACCGAGATACCCTACGAACAGCTTCCCGGCGGGAGTATGGCATTTGCGCCTTCTGGCCCGGAGCGGGCCACGGCGCGCATGGAATTGCAACATGACGGCCCGCAGGTGCATTTCGTGGAAGCGTCTTCGGGAATCCAGGGCTTCAAGTTACTGCGCCTGGGCGGCAGCGCCTTCTCCGGCTTCGTCCGCGATCAATACACCACCCTGCCGGACATCAAGAACCGTCCCCTCCATATGTGGCTTGATCTGGAATGGTCGTATACCGCGCCCGACGCTGCCTTGAGCGACGGCAAAGTGACGGCCCTGGTGCGGCGGATCGTGAATGACGTTTTTCAGTCATTTGAGTCGGGCAGCATACAGCAGGTTATTTATTGGATTGGAGGAAAGATGCTGGCGGAAATTCCGGCGATTGCGGAAATTCGTCTGGAAGCCAATAATCGCACCTGGGACACGATCATGGAACAGGGTGAGCAAACAGGCGTTTACACTGAAGCGCGTCCGCCGTTTGGCTGCTTAGGGCTGACGCTCAAAAGACAAACATAATGGGCCGGCTCTCTACTCACGTGCTCGACACCGCTCAGGGCAAGCCGGCGGCGGGCGTTGCGGTTCGTCTCTACGCCTGCAACGGCGATGACCGCCGCCTGCTGAAATCTGCTGTCACCAACGCCGACGGCCGCACCACCGAACCATTGCTTCAGGGAAACGACCTGCACGCGGGCATCTACGAGCTGGTGTTCAGCGCCGGAGATTATCACCGCACGCAAAATGAAATGCTTGACGCTCCATCATTCCTCAATGAAATCGTGGTGCGCTTCGGCGTGTCCGACCCTGTGGCCAATTATCATGTACCCTTGCTGCTCTCGCCTTATGGGTACACCACGTATCGGGGATCGTAAAATGGAGCATCGCGCCCAGGAAGTAATCAGCTTGTGCCGCAAGCTGGCCGAATTCACAGAGGAGCCGGGCCACATCACCCGCACTTTTCTTTCGCCACCCATGCGCGACGTTCATCGTGAACTTGGTGGCCGCATGGAGCGGCAGGGGATGAGCGTGAACGTGGATGCGGCCGGCAATCTGCGCGGCTTTTATCCGGCGCGAAGACCGGGAGCGCCCCGCGTAATCATCGGTTCACACCTTGACACAGTGCCCCACGCCGGCGCTTTTGATGGCATTCTGGGCGTGGTCATGGGCATTGCCATGGTGGATGCACTCGCCGCTCGTCAAATGCCCTTCGGCATTGAGGTTGTCGGATTTTCTGAGGAAGAAGGCGTGCGCTTCGGTGTGCCTTTCATCGGCTGCCGCGCCCTGGTGGGCGCCGTGGATGAAGCCTTGCTCGCGTTGCGTGATCCGCAAGGGTTGAGTGTGGCCGATGCCATACGCTCTTTCGGCCTCGACCCGGCGCGCTTGGCCGAAGCGAAGCTGGTGGAAAGCACTCTCGGCTATCTGGAGTTTCACATCGAGCAAGGCCCGGTGCTGGAAAATTTGAACTATCCGCTGGGAGTAGTAGAGGCCATTGTCGGCCAGAGCCGTCTCAGGGTTTGCTTTACTGGCAAAGCCGGGCACGCAGGAACCACTTCCATGAAGCTGCGGCATGACGCGCTTGCCGCCGCAGCCCAATGGATTGCGGTCGTGGAAAGTGTGGCGGAAAGCACGTCTGGGCTTGTGGCCACTGTCGGACGCATGGAAATCGAGCCTAACGCCGGCAATGTGATTGCCGGCAAGGTGTACGCCAGTCTCGATGTTCGTCACGCGCTGGACGAAGTGCGGCATCAGGCAGCCGAGCTCATGCTCAACAGGGCAAAACAGATTGCGGCTGGCCGTGGATTGTCCTTTGAATGGGAGCAGCATCTGGATCAGCCCGCGGTTGCCATGGACCCAACCCTGGTGAACAAGTTGGAACAAGCCGTGAAGTCAGCCGGCTACCCTGTGTACCACATGCCCAGCGGCGCTGGACACGATGCTATGATCATGGCGCAAAAAATTCCCAGCGCCATGCTGTTTCTGCGCTCTCCGGGCGGCGTGAGCCATCATCCCGACGAGAACGTGCTGGTCGAAGACGTGCAGGCCGCGCTTAACGCTGGAATGCGTTTTCTGGAACAGTGGGAGACACGCCTTGACTGACCTGGTGGTGCGTGGCGGCACAGTCGTTACCGCGGAGAACGCCATCTCCGCCAGCATCGCAATAGCCGACATTGCAATAGAAGATGGCCGCATCAGCGCCATCGCCCCCGAACTTCCCGGTGCTGCACAGGAAATTGATGCCCGTGGACTCACCGTACTGCCTGGACTCATAGATATTCACGTGCATTTCAATGAACCCGGCCGCACCGAATGGGAGGGCGCTGCCACAGGCAGCCGCGCACTGGCGGCAGGTGGCGGGACACTATTCTTTGACATGCCGCTGAATTCTTCGCCCTGCACAATTGGTCCGATGGAATTCGACCAGAAGATAGCTGCGTTGGAGCGCTCTTCGGTAACCGACTTCGCGCTCTGGGGTGGCATCGTGCCCGGAAATTACGACTCGCTGGCCCCGCTGAGCGAGCGCGGTGTAATCGGCTTCAAGGCCTTCATGACCGACTCCGGCTTGCCGGAATTTCCCCGATCTGACGATCTCACGCTCTATGAAGGAATGCGCGAAGCTGCGTGTCTCGGCCTGCCTGTGGCTGTTCATGCGGAGAGTGATGAACTCATCCAGTCACTCACATCGCGCGCCGCCGCTGCCGGACTCAACGGCATACGTGATTATCTGGGTTCGCGTCCGGTGCTGGCCGAGGTCGCAGCCATCCAGCGCGCGGCCCTCATGGCCGAAGAAACTGGCGCAAAGCTGCACATTGTCCACGTGAGCTCCGGGCGCGGCGTGGCTGCGGCTTTGGAAGCGCGCGCCCGTGGCGTGGACATCGCCATTGAAACCTGTCCGCATTACTTGTTCTTCACTAAAGAAGACATGGAACGGATAGGCGCTGTCGCCAAGTGCTCGCCGCCGTTGCGTAACACGCACGAACGCGACCGTCTATGGGACGCACTGTTGCGCGGCGCGGTCAATGTGGTTGCTTCCGACCATTCGCCCGCGCCGCCGGAGATGAAGCGCGATGCCAATTTTTTCCGCGTCTGGGGTGGAATTGCCGGAGGCCAGTCAACACTCGCCGTGCTGCTTACTGCCGGGCATCATGAGCGCGGGTTGCCCCTTACCCGCATCGCCGATCTGATAGCCGCATGGCCGGCGCGACGATTTCTCCTGGCGCACAAGGGCCGGATTGCTGTGGGCAACGATGCGGATCTCACGCTCGTGGACCTGGCCGCGTCTTACACTTTGCAGGAGAGCAGTCTGCTGCAGCGCCATCGTATGAGTCCCTACATCGGCAGGAGTTTCCGGGGCGCCGTCCGCCAAACCCTCCTCCGTGGCCAGCCGATTTTTGTGGATGGAAAAATTGTTGCGAAAGACACGGGAAAATTTGTTCGATCTTCAGAGCATTCAGCAATTAGCAATCAGCATTCAGTCCCTAAACCATCCTGAAGCCTCAGAAGCAAGAACTGCGCCAGCGTATGCATGATGAGGTTACCGCCACCGGGAAGTGGCTGAAGTCGGT
>DATMMY010000275.1:0-5445 GCA_035569515.1 Candidatus Solibacter sp.
GCTGTCGTGAATTCTTAGCCTTGATCTTCTCCGCGTCTCCGCGCCTCCGCGGTGCGTTTTGGTCTTTATTTTGGCAGCGACCTTGCAGCGCTGTGTCTTAATTTTTTGCTATTACTTTTATGGGGACCGCACCAAACCAAATGACTCGCAAGTGCAACTAAGCATTGTTGTTCTCTGAATGGACACGCAGATCAAATTCGGTACTTCGGGTTGGCGGGCGATTATTGCCGATGAGTTTACCCTGGCGAATGTCCGGCGGGCTGTGGCCGGAATTTCGAGGTATACGCTCTCGCAGAAGCCCAGCGGCTCCAGGATTATCGTAGGCCGCGACCCGCGATTCATGGGTGAACGGTTTGTGGAGGTGGCAGCGGAGATCCTGGCCGGCGTAGGGATCCAACCCCTGGTGATTGCGGAGGCTGCTCCAACGCCGGCCATTGCTTACGAAGTGATTCGCCTGAAGGCGGATGGGGCCATCAACTTCACCGCCTCGCATAATCCGTCGGAATACAACGGCATCAAGTTCTCCACTCCTGATGGAGCACCGGCCCTTCCGGAAGTTACCAGCAAGATTGAGTCGCTGGTACCAAGTGACGCATCCACGGACGGCTCAGACGTTGCACCCAGTGTCATCCCGGGGAGTGGTGAACAAGGTAATGGCGTGGGCCCGATCAAGGCGCAACCAATTGATCCCAAGCCCACCTATCTCGCCCGGTTGAAAGAGATTGTGGACCTGGGCTCGATTCGCAAGGCGGGGCTCAAGGTCGTCTATGATCCACTTTGGGGAGCGGCGCGGGGGTATCCTGATGAGCTGTTGCGCGAGGCAGGCATTGAGATCGCTACTGTCCATGATACCCGTGACGTTCTCTTTGGAGGCCACGCTCCCGAACCCGACGACCACCTCCTGAACGAAATGCGGATGGCCATGAAGTCCACCGGCGCTCCGCTGGGAATGGCAACCGACGGAGACGCCGACCGTTTTGGGATTGTGGATGCCGACGGCACATTTATTCAGCCTAACTATGTTATTGCTGTTTTGTTCGATTACCTGGTCGAAACCCGCGGCTGGAAAAATGGAGTAGGGAAGTCGGTCGCCACCTCCAACCTTGTGAATGCCATGGCTGAACACCATGGCGTTGAGCTTTACGAGACTCCTGTGGGGTTCAAGTACATCGGAGAACTGATTAAGCAAGACAAGATAGCTATTGGGGGAGAGGAAAGCGCCGGCCTCTCCATTCGCCATCACGTGCCGGAGAAAGATGGGATCATCGCCGGATTGCTATGCTGCGAGGCGGTGGCCCGGCGCAAGAAGCCTCTTCGAGAACAAATAATCGATCTATTTGGCAAAGTAGGTTCCTTCTATCCTCAACGAGAGAATTTCCGCTTGACGCCAGAGGTGAAAGAGAAGTTCACTAATAAGTTGAAGTCCGATCCGGTTGAGCTTTCGGGCCGCAGGGTAAAGCAAAGCGTGAGAACCGATGGTCTCAAACTGGTCTTCGACGATGGATCATGGGTCTGCTATCGGCTTTCCGGGACTGAGCCGGTCGTCAGGGTCTACTCGGAGGCTAAATCCGAAGCGGACCTGAAGAAGTTGGCCGCTGCGGCCAAGGACTGGATTTTCAATTGAGGGAAACGCTGCCGAAATCTATTCAACCCGGTATTGACTGGCTCTACCGCGCCAGACGCAAAGTGGCGACTTGCAGCGTGGTTGTATTGGCGTGCCTTATGGCCTGGCATGTAGTGTTTGGCGCGAACGGCGTCATGATCTATGAGCAGAAACGCCGCGAACAGCGTGAACTGAATCAGCAAATCGAATCCCTGCGCAAGCAGAACGATTTCCTTGACCAGCAAATTAAAGCTTTAAAGAACGATCCCCAAGCTATTGAAAAAGAAGCACGTGAGAAGCTTCGCTATGCCCGGCCCGGTGAAGTCGTTTATACCCTTCCAGCAGCCAAACCGGTAGTCCCAGTCAACCAGAAGAAGTAAATCGGATCGCCGGAATTGCCAGAATTGCCATAAGCGAAAGACCCATAGGGGTTTTCAATTTTGGCAATTTTGGCACTTATGGCAATTCTGGCAATCATTCTCCCTTTTGTACCCTTGCAAATATCCCGAAATAATGTCATAAAAGCGCATCCTCCCCAGTTTGCGTGGTGATTCTTTTCTGGACATGGTTGCAGGTTTTTAGCCGCGCGATCCAATTCTTACGACTGAAATTGACAAGAAATTTACTTGCGACAGGGTGTGATTGACATTATGTTGAAGAGGCCGTCCCGCCCCACATGCGAGTCTATTCATTGCTTTCCCGACATCAGAACGACTGCGTTAGGGGATGCTCCGTAATCCAGGCAGGAGAGAAGTCATGTTTGTCACCCAAGATATTTTGAAGGTTATATTGCGGCGATTGGCTGTTGTGGCGTGTTTGGCGGTCACCGCCGTTAGCCAGGGCACACAGATCAAGCCAGGCGCGGATCGACCGGTAATGAGCCGTGGGATTCAAATTGTGCGGTCCGATGTGCATCATGACGTGTCCGCGCCGTTGCGTGACCTGCTACAAGTGAATCAGGGTGCGGCAGCATTTCCTCTCCCCCAGGAAGAAGAGGCAGAACCGGTGCGTCCCATTCCACTGCCTTCAGGTTTAAAGCCGGCAACCGATCCCGACCTTGCGCATCAGTCCGTGGCATTTTCGGCCCCGGCGCAGCTGGCGCCCACGGCGGGCCTGGCTTTTGACGGTCTGGGAAACCTCGCTAATGGCTTCACCGTGCATGCTGCCCCGCCCGATACCAATGGCGCCGTTGGCCTTACCCAGTATGTGCAGTGGGTCAACAGCTCTTTCGCCATATTTGACAAGGCAAACGGCGCTCTCATAGCCGGCCCCACTGCTGGAAACCTGCTTTGGGCCAATTTCGATGGTGGCCCCTGTGAAACTACCAACCGGGGCGATCCAATCGTTACCTATGACAAAATGGCCAACCGATGGGTAATGAGCCAGTTTGCCTTCACCAGCACGACTACCGCGCCCTTCCTGCAGTGCGTAGCGGTTTCTACCACAGCCGACGCTATGGGCTCCTATAACCGCTATTCCTTCACCTATTCGAACTTTGATGATTATCCCAAAATGGGCGTATGGCCCGACGCTTATTACGTCACTTTCAATATGTTTAACGGGAACACTTTCGTGGGCGCCGATGCCTGTGCCTATGACCGCAATGCCATGCTGAATGGCCAGGCGGCGACCCAGATATGCTTTCAGCAAGGCAACACCGTAGGCCCGCTGCTGCCCTCCGATTTCGATGGCACCGTGGTTCCGCCCGCCGGCTCTCCCAATTTCATGGTTACGATGGGTTCGAATGCGCTGGGATTGTTCAAATTCCATGTGGATTTCGCCACCCCTGCCAATTCCACCTTCACCGGTCCAACCGCCCTCGCGGTATTGCCTTTTTCTGCGCTTTGCAACGGCAAGACTTGTGTGCCGCAGCCTCCACAACCCCCGGCTCCCAACCAATTGCTGGATTCTCTAGCCGACCGCCTCATGTACCGCTTTGCTTATCGTAACTTTGGGGACCATGAATCGCTGGTTGTGAACCACTCCGTGGCCGTCAACTCCAACGGAGGCGTTCGCTGGTACGAAATTCAGGCCCCTAACGGAAGCCCTACGCTGGCCCAGCAGTCCACTTTCGCCCCCGACACCGATTTCCGCTGGATGGGCAGCATAGCGATGGACAAAGCAGGAGATATTGCGCTTGGCTACAGCATTTCCAGCAGCACAACCAGTCCATCTATCGGCGTTACCGGGCGGACGCCCTCCGATCCGGCAAACACCATGCAGGCGGAAAGTTTAGTCATCGGAGGCACGGGATCGCAAACAAGTTCCAGCCGGGCCCTTTCAAGATGGGGAGACTATAGCGCCATGCAGGTTGATCCCAGTGACGATTGCACCTTCTGGTTCACCACCGAGTACATGAAGACCACAGGAGTGTTCAACTGGAACACCCGCATTGCCAGTTTCAAATTTCCCAACTGCGTTAGTCCACCCGTGCCGGATTTTTCGCTTTCGGCATCGCCGGTCAGCGTAGCGCTTAAACAGGGTAGCTCGGCCAACATCACCATTAATGTTGTTAATCCCGTGAACGGATTCAATGGATCGGTGAGCTTCGCCGCGTCGGGCTTGCCGAGCGGAGTGACGGCGAACTTCAGCCCTACCAGCAGCACATCTTCAACTACCTTGACCTTGACTGCCAGCGGCCCTGTAAGCGTCGCGACTGCTACTGTGACCATTACCGGCACTTCCGGCAACTTGAACCACGTCACCAAGGTCGCCGTAACCTTTGGCCTCGATTTAGTGCCGGTCACACCCTGCCGGATCTCCGATACGCGAAATGCGAATGGTCCTTTTGGAGGGCCGTTCGTAAGCGGAGGGACCGCCCGGACGATCGTGGTCCCCAACAGCGCTTGCAACATACCCGCTACCGCCCAGGCTTACTCCGTCAACGTAACGGTTGTTCCGCGCGGTCAGCTTGGGTTCCTGACCCTGTTTCCATGCGGGCAGTCGCAACCCCTGGTTTCAACTCTTAACGCCACTGATGGCCGCGTGAAGGCAGGCGCTGCCATCGTACCGGCAGGCACAAATGGAGCCGTTTGCGCCTTTGCTTCCAATGACACCGATGTTGTCCTCGACATTAATGGATATTTCGTGCTGCCGGCGGTAAACCCCTCTGCCCTGGCGTTCTATCCCCTGACTCCCTGCCGTCTGGTAGATACCCGCAATGCAGTAGGTACGCTGGGCGGACCGTCTCTGGTTGGCAACGGCGCCCGCACCTTCCCCATACTTTCGAGCAGCTGCAACGTGCCCGGGACCGCGCAGGCCTATTCGCTTAATTTCACTTCAGTACCAAAAAACAGCCTGGGCTTCCTCACCACATGGCCGGCGGGGCAGTCGCAGCCCCTGGTCTCCACGTTGAATGCCCCAACCGGCGCGATCACGGCCAATGCCGCAATTGTTCCGGCAGGAACCAATGGTGATGTCTCGGTATTTGTCACCAACGACTCGGACCTGGTCATCGACATCAACGGGTATTTTGCCCCGGTGACCGCGAATGGATTGGCGCTTTTCAATTTGTCGCCATGCCGTGTGCTGGACACTCGTAACCCTGCGGGCTCACCGCCTTTCACGGGAAAGCTGGACATAAACGTGGCGGCCAGCACCTGCGGAGTTCCCGTCTCGGCCCAGTCCTTTGTATTAAACGCAACTGTTGTTCCACCCGGCCCGCTAGGTTTCCTGACCATGTGGCCGCAGGGTGCTCAACAGCCATTGGTCTCCACTTTGAATGCAACAGATGGCGTTATTACATCGAACATGGCGATTGTTCCCACAACCAACGGTTCGGTAAGCGCCTTCACATCGCAGTCATCTCATCTGGTACTGGATATCTCGGCCTTCTTCGCGCC
>DATMMY010000276.1:0-4272 GCA_035569515.1 Candidatus Solibacter sp.
CGAGCTGGCGAAATCCGTGCAAAAAATCGCCCAGATGCTGGGCGAGAGAAGCGACCGGCTGCTTCCGGCCCGAACCAGGCCAGTCACGCCAACCAACCTCTTCGTCATTACCCGTGCCGTGAGCGGCATCATGCGCGCCGCATCGCAAGAGGAATCCCCACTGCTGGGCACACCGGAATTCGAAGACGAACTAGTCCACTTGGTTCAAGCCTATTTCGCAGGGAGCTCGTGACGAGAGAAATATTCACCAAGGAAAACGGGGAAACTAACCGCTGATGAACGCGGATAAACGCTGATTAGAAAAACGCAGATGATAGAACAAAAGAAGACGATAGCATTGGATGCAACCGAGATTTTCCCGAAATGGGCCTTACCCCATCTCATGGTTTTTTGATCAGCGTTCATCAGCGCAAATCCGCGGTTCAAAAGGTGTTGCCCTTGGTTTGGCTAATTGCTAATTGCTAATTGCTATTTGCTACCTTAACAGGAATCTCCAGTGAGCCCAGCCATCCCGTCGTAATGTCTCGAACACCCAGTCGCAGATAGATGTCGCCGGCTGGAAGATCCAGTTCCTGGTGCATGGGCCAGCCGGCCTGCAGGAACTCGCCGTATTTGGCGGGGCCAATGACCCGCTTGAATGTCCGGTCGGAGTAATTCAGCATCTTGCCGTCTGCGTCGTAAGCAATCGCGATAAACTCCAGCGTCGAATAGCGGCGTCCATCTTCCGCCAAATCGGCGCTGACGCGATGCATGTCGGCCAGGAAATCGATCGAATAGCGCTTCAGTGGTCCGTGGAGCTTGCGCGTCAGAGATCCGCCCGAATCGGCCTCTGGCTGCTGAGTTTGGGCGGCGGACTGGACAGCGGGATCATCTGCCGGGAGGACCCTGGCCTGGAAAAGCAGGCGCGCGGAACTGGGCGCATTATGCACCATGCTTGAGCCGGCCACGACGGCGGAAACCTTGGTAGGCTGGGCCTGGAGTGGGTCCGCGAAATATCCCCGGCGATAAGACAGGTGGTACGTCGCATCTTTTGGGTCTTTCGCGTTCGTCGAACCCGCGTTGGAGGAACCCAGGAGCTTGATCTCAATCTTGCGAAACTTGCCGTCTAATTGCTTGTTCTCAGGCGAATACGCCAGGGTGTAATAGTTGGCGCCGTCCGCAATCACTGAGGAAAAGATTTTCTTGAAACCATTGTTTTCGTAAAACGCAACCCCTCCGGACTGCTCGGCGATCTGTTGCATGGTCCCATGTTCCGCGGTGGTCTGCCGCGAAAACTGCCCGATTGAACCGGCGGGAATGGCCCTTCCCTGTTCGCCGATCTTGCCGGAGGGTGACGGGTAATGCCCCATACTGGTTCCTACAATGGAGTGACCTGGATCGAGCGCATCGGAAAGGGCGGTGTCCTTAGAAGTAGAAGTGGCTGCATAAGAAGAATCAGGTATCAAGCCGCGCGCATCCACGGGATAGACCGCAATACGGCCAGCCGCCAGCAAATCATCCACCTGCTGGAGCTGTGCCGCGTAGTTACGCTGCGTCCAGAAAGGATTGTTCAACGCTGGGTTGGAAGACAGGTCAATCGGGAACGAGCCGGAGATCCAGATCAGGTTCTTGCGTCCGGGAAAGCCATCCAGGGAGTAGGCCAATTGCTTCAGAGCATCCAGCGTGATCCGGACCCGCACATCGGTTTGAAAGGTCGTGACATCAGCCTCAAACTTCAAGATGCTTTCGGTCGCTGCGCTCGGATCCAGCACGGCATCAAAGCTTGAGTTGATCAGGTTGTTGGTATTGTCCAGCAGAACGGAATGGCTTGCCGTATTTTTAGGATCGTTCAAGACCGCCAGCAGCGACGATATGTCGCTGGTGAATCCCTGGACAAACCTCAGCCTCGAAGCCAGGGTGAAGATCGCGATGCGAGTGCCTGGAGGAATTTTTTTCAGGTACGCAATCAACTGCTGGCGAATGTAGAGTTGGTTCTCCATGGGCGTATTCAAGGCATCGAGTAAGAGGACGTTGGCTGAGGTCGCTATGGTGGAGTCGGGAAAATTGCTATAGGTCGCGGGAGGCAGCGGCGGCCTCTGGATTTGAGATGTCTCTTCGGAAGTATGCTCTTCAAAGACCTTGATGGCTTGCTCCCGCCCGCCCTCTATGACATGAAACGACTGCTGCTGCAGTCCCTTGACCGGCTGGCCATTGTGGGTAACCACTACGTCCACAAGAACCAGATTGGATGCGCTTTTAAAAGAGGGAACGGCAGTTTGTGAAGCCTGGCTATTGCTTCCAGCCGGAACTTTAGCGGTTTGGGAAGATGGCACGGTTTGGGCAAAGAGGATAGTGGCAAACAAGACCACGTTCCCAATAATGGAAGCCCGTAACAGATTTGAGAACTTCATCCCGACTCCTTGCGTTCCACTGCGAACTTTTGGCGTCAATAAGCGCTAGCATAATACATATTAGATTCAAAGAACATGTTTTCCGATTGAAGCACGCTAGCCCAGATTATTCATAAAAATCCGTAGAAAAAGCCAACTCGTCATCCCGAAGGTCTACTCGCGCGCCAGCGCGGGTAGATCGGAGGGACCTTGCGTTTTGCCATTAGACACAAAATATCTTATGAACGCTGATTGCTGCAGGCTCAGCTCTTGTATGCAAATTGATTGTGCCCACTCCCCTAAGTGAGCAGCATTGGGACTAAATTCGAACAAAAAAGATGCTTCTTTCTTCCCGCCTTCGGTGTCTATAGCTGGACAAGGAGAAATACTCGACTATGAACAGGCGGTTGCTGGCCGTTGTGGTGGTAGTGTGGGCGATGTGGGCGGTGGCGGCGGAAACTACAGCCGACAAATTGCCCGTGCGTCGGGTGGTGCTCTACAAGAATGGTATTGGATATTTTGAGCACACCGGGCAGGTGCATGGCAATCAGAGCCTGAAGATTGATTTCACCAGTTCGCAGCTCAATGACGTCTTGAAGTCGCTCACCGTGCTGGACCTTGATGGAGGGAAGATAAGCGGTGTCGGTTACAACTCGGTTGCGCCTGTTGCCGAACAACTTCGATCGCTGCGCCTGCCTCTGGAGGAATCCACAACCCCGGCTGACTTTCTTTCCGCGCTACGCGGCTCGCGCGTCCAGGTGAGGAGTGGAACATCGGCTGTTTCCGGGCGGCTGTTGAGCGTGGAGCAAAGGACCATCGGGAAGAAGATAAAGCCGCAACAGGATGACGAAGGACAAGAAGAAGAATCAAAAGACAAACCGTCAATGAAGGCGCTCTCCATCTCGGTTGTGACCGATGCCGGCGAGGTGCGCACATTTCCGATTACTCCCGCTCTGAGCGTGCGCGTCGCCGACCGCGATATCAACGAAGAGATTTCCCGATATCTCAACCTGGTCAGCTCGTCCCGCGATCAGGACCTGCGGCGCATGAGCATCTCCGCGTCAGGTTCAGGCGATCGCAGGCTCTTCGTCAGCTATATCAGCGAGGTCCCGGTCTGGAAGAGCACCTACCGGATTCTGCTGCCCACCAAGGCCGATGCCAAGCCAATTCTTCAGGGCTGGGCCATTGTAGACAACACCGTCGGCGAGGACTGGAAAGATGTGCAATTGTCCCTAGCGGCAGGGGCGCCACAGTCGTTCGTTCAGGAGCTTTCCAAGCCATATTACACGCGGCGTCCTGTGGTGGAGCTGCCAGAAGCAGCTATGCTCACGCCGCAAACCCATGAGGGCACCATGACTGCGCAGACATCGCCCATGTATGCTGCCAAATCTTCCGGCGTGGTGGGAGGCGTAGTCGGAGGAGTGCCCGGAGGATCGGCTGGGGGAGTGATTGGGGCCGCTATGGCCGCTCCGGCGCGTTCGCTCGCCAGCGGCTCTCTTCCCCGCTTCAATGGGATTTACGGCCTCATTCGCGACGCAAGCGGCGCGCCTATCGCCGCCGACATCGAAGCGGTCGACGATGCCGGTGTCAGCCACTCCGCTCAATCCGATTCAAGCGGCAGCTTCCGGCTGGAGTTGCCGCCGGGAAAATATGAGATATCGGTGGCTGCCACAGGCTACCAGGAGTTCACCCAATCGCTCCAGGTTTCGGGCAGTGGTACGCCGAGCTACGTGAACTACAGTCTGAAAGTAGCCGCCGATGCAGTAGACATGGCAGCTGAAGCCGAGAACCAGGAGGCCGAGGCCACCGGCGAAACGTCAGGAGACCTGTTTGAGTACAAGCTGAAAGAAAAAGTCACCATCCTGAAAAACCACTCCGCGCTGGTGCCCATCATCAACTCCCA
>DATMMY010000277.1:0-14009 GCA_035569515.1 Candidatus Solibacter sp.
TAAAACGATATGACCGCAGATTGCTCCGAATCGCCCAGCACGTCACACATCACTACGAAGACGCTCAAGATGCTGTGCAAGAGGCTTTTCTAAAAGCTTTTCAAAATTTGAGCCGGTTCCAGGAGAATTCAGCATTCTCAACCTGGCTGATTCGCATCACCCTCAATGAATCGCTCATGAAGCTGCGTAAACAGCATGCGAAAAGAGAGATGGCCAGGGACCGGGATTTTCGGGCGGAAGAGGACTCGCCTTCCCCGGAAATACGCGATTGGGCGCCGAATCCTGAGGAGCGCTATAGGACATCGGAGATAAGAGAAATCTTGATCAAGACATTACAAAGACTCCAACCGAGCCTGAGAGTGGTCTTTGTTTTACATGACATGGATGGGCTTTCATTGGACGAGACGGCGAAGGTGCTGGACCTGGGGCAGTTAGCGGTCAAGGCGCGTTCGAGTCGGGCCTGGCTGAAGCTAGCCAAAGATTGAGCAAGTATTTCAAGAAAACAGGCGAAGTGGGAAAGTTCGAGACAGTGCAGGGAATAGAGACATCAAGCGTTCAGGAACTAACCCTGTAATAGCCAGCAGGTCACAGAGAAGATTTTTAAGGTGTAACACAAGAAATTTTCCAGTTGAGGGAATAAAGAGTTAGGCCGGCCGTTATCAATTTCGATGGCCATGTTTGAGGTTTATTTCAATCCATGCGGTTTGAAGGATGCTCGATGATTGCTTACCAAAGCACATTACGAAATCGAACTGCGATTGCGGAAGGCACAATGTCGTTTCAGTTTCAAAAGCCTTCTAACTTTGCCTTCAAGGCAGGACAGTATGTCCATCTGACTCTGTCGGGCGCTCAATCCGAGCAGTCGAACGGGCTAAGCCATATCTTCTCCATTGCAAGCTCCCCAGTCGATGAAGAGCTTGTGGTGGCGACCCGCATGAGGGATACGGCTTTCAAACGTGACTTGTCACTCCTGCCAATGGGGACGAAGGTCAGAATCCAAGGTCCCATGGGCTCCTTTGTTCTTCATAGCAATACGGCCAGGCCGGCTGTCTTCCTGGCGGGTGGGATCGGGATCGCGCCGTTCCTCAGCATTCTTTCCCAGGCTGCTGCGGAAAGATTTCATCATCCTATATTTCTGTTTTATGCGAACCGTTATCTGGAAGATGCTCCATTCATGGATATGCTGTGGGAGCTGGAGAAAGCAAATCCAAGGTTCTCATTCATTCCAACCTTCACGCGCCTCACCAAGAATTACCGCGGATGGAAGGGAGAAACCGGGCACATCACTGCAGATATGCTCGCCACGCAAATAGGGGATCTGCCCGGCGCCATCTATTACCTCGCGGGGCCTCCGGCGATGGTAGCAGCCTGCCGCCGGACGCTTAATCAGGTCGGGGTAGATGAGGATGACATCCGGAGCGAGGAGTTTGCCGGCTATTAAGGGAGCGGTTAGGGAAATTGGCTGACCAACGAATGTTCTCTTTTTTTCCGGCAAACGGATTTCTCGGGACCGGTGCAACATTTGAGGCAGATCTAACCCTCGTCGTGCAGCTCATAATGGGAATAGCGCTGATTCTGGGAGCCGTTTTAGCGAGGCGTAAGCGCTACAAAGCCCACGGTATCTGCCAAACGGCTGTGCTGGTGTTGAATTTGATCATGATCGCGCTGGTGATGTTGCCCTCGTTCCGCGTACAAGTGGCGCCGGCGCTTCCGCATGTATTTCGCAAACGCTATTACACTGTGGCCGCGGTTCACGGCCTGCTGGGCGTGGCGGCAGAAATCCTGGGGCTCTACATCGCGGCGGTGGCAGGCACGAGGCTTGTTCCGGAGCGGTTGCGCTTCTCGCGATGGAAACCATGGATGCGTGCGGAGTTGATGCTCTGGTGGATTGTCCTGCTGGGCGGTATCGCAACGTATTACGTTTGGTATATCGCCCCTGTCTCATAGAGCTTGGGGGCGATCTACTCGTAGTGACTGGGGGATTTATATGATGGTATTGGGTCCGGGCATGGCAACCGAGATAGCTCCGCTTCCATGGTAATCGGCCGCGTGCTTTCGCCGTGGAAGATGCTGCGCTTTTCCTGGCGCGTCAGGCGAACCGCTCTGTGGACGGAGTTGAAACCAGTTCTTGCCCATCACCTATCTTCCATCCTGCGGCCCCGTAATTGGTTCTCCTCGCAGGCAATGCGCAAAGGCAATTCACCGCCTCCGGCTCTATTTCAAATAGCAGCGGGCTACTGGCTGTCACAAGCAGTGTACGTTGCCGCCAAGCTCGGTGTTGCCGACCGGTTGAAAGACGGGCCCAAATCCTGCAGCTCGCTCGCCGCGACAATGGGAGTGGATCAGCAAGCTTTGTTCCGGCTCCTGCGAGCATTGTCAGGTGCGGGAGTTTTTGCTCACATGGAAGACGATCGCTTTGCCCTGGCTCCGCTGAGTGAAAACCTCCAGAGCAATTTCCCGGGATCACTCAGGCAGGCCGTGATCACACTCGGTGAAATTCATTATCAAGCCTGGGGAAGTTTGCTTCATAGCGTCCAAACCGGAATGCCCGCATTCAGACACGTGTTTGGGCTCGATCTGTTTGAATACCTGGGCCGGAATGCCGAAGCTGCGGCAGCATTCAACCAGGGAATGACCGATCTCTCGTCGATGCTGGCCTATGCCGTTCTAATGGCCTACGACTTCTCGGGAGTTTCTTCGATTGTTGACGTCGGCGGCGGACAGGGAAAATTCCTGCGAAGAATTCTGGAACTCCATCCGAGGATGGAAGGCACAGTATTCGATCTGCCTTCGACCATTGAGACAGCGAAGGAATCGCACGACGACGGACAATGGAGCAGGCACTGCTCCTTTCTCGGCGGAGATTTTTTTGAAGACGTTCCCGTTCGCGCTGATGCTTACACTCTATGTGGCGTCATTCACGATTGGGATGATGACCGCAGCATCCAGATTCTAAAGAATTGCCGCAGAGCCATGGCCGGCAACGGAAGAGTCTTGCTCGTAGATACCGTTGTGCCGGAGACGGACGCGAATTGTTTCAGTAAGCTTCTCGATCTGAACATGCTAGTGATGACTGGGGGGCGTGAACGGACCAAAGCCCAATTCTGTGCATTGCTCGACGCAGCAGGCTACAAGCTCACACGAATTATTCCAACTTTAGCCCCGGAGAGCGTGATCGAAGCTATGCCAAAGTGATAAAAGGCAGATGCGTAGTCATTTATTGTTTGGATAGGTACTGGTGGAATAAAAGACCGCCTAAGAAGTTAGTATGGCATGGGCGTTGAACGCAATAACCCTACAATCCGGGCAATTGGCACAGCAACTCCACAGTCTCGATTCACGCAAGAAGAAGCATTTCAACTATCCGGATATACGGACGACCGAGTTCGGGGCATTTTTTTGAACAGCGGTATCGATCACAGGCATTTTTATATCAAAGGCGATCCAAACCGTTTCGAAGATTCCGATCAACTGAATGATCGTTTTCTAAAAGGGGCTATGAATACAGGGTGCCGTGCCATTCGCGATTGCATGGAGAAAGCCGGCATGTCTGTTCAAGACATTGACCTGCTCGTGGTATGCACCTCTACCGGATATGTGTGTCCTGACATTGGAACCCGCCTTATAGGGCACATGGGGTTTCGTCGCGATGTTCAACGGGCTTCTATTGTCGGGTTGGGATGCGCGGGAGCAATTCCCAGCTTACAACGCGCGTGTGACTTTGTCCGCGCTCGCCCTGGCTCGGTTGCGTTGACGCTGACCGTGGAGATCTGCTCCGCCTGCTATTACGTTGACAATACGGTGGAGACCATAGTCGGGAACGCGATCTGTGCAGATGGTGCGGCGGCTGTGCTCTTGACGACGGATGATTCCCCAAAATACCCCTATCCGGCAATTGTGGATTTTCAGTCATTCCTGGATCCTGCTCAACTCGATCAGGTAGGGTTTGATCGCCGGCAGGGTAAGCTGCGTATTGTCCTGTCAAATGAGGTTCGCAATCTGGCCGCGCCGTTGCTGCAAAACGCTATTGAAGCCATGCTTCCGCGCCATTCTCTCACGGCTGCGGATATTCGCTTTTGGGTTGCCCATCCTGGAGGCCGCAAGGTACTCGACAACGTGCAAAAGCACTTGAAGCTGACAGACGGCCAGACACAGTTCTCGCGGCATGTGCTCAGGAATTACGGAAACATGTCTTCGCCAACCGTCGTATTTGTACTTGATGATGTTGCCGGCAGAGGGAATCCTCAACCCGGCGATTGGGGCATCATGTCGGCTCTTGGTCCGGGAATGGCCGCTGAAGTATGTTTATTGAAATGGTAGATTTCTGAAGTTTTGGCTATGGCCGGGGGACGATCCCAGGCTATCTCATTCGCGGCGAAAAGGCGTCGCTACCAGAGAGACTCTGGTAGCCAGCCGCATAAGAGTAATCTTCGCCGATTTCGTTCACTTTACTACGATCGTGCCTTTCATCCGGGGATGAATCGTGCAAAGATAAGAATAGGTCCCAGCAGTCGTAAAGGTAAACGTGAATTGTTCGTTTGTGTCTAAAACTTTGGACTTGATGCTCTTGTCTGTGCTAACCACATTATGAGTGATCTCGTCCTTGTTGGTCCACGTAACCGTTGTTCCAGCGGGCACAGTCACTGTTGAAGGCGAGAAGCTGAAGTTATTGATCTCTACTGCGGTGCCATCAGCAGGTAGAGTTGCAGCGGGTAAAGTTGTTGCGGAAGCCTTGGCCGAGCTATGTCCTCCAGCCAATGCAGCCAGGCCTGCGAGCGCAGCCACAACTACTAGCCCTATGCCAAAAAACATCAGAGATCTTTTCATTGATTAACTGCTCCTTATGAAAACGGTCCTATAGTCCATCCCTATAGGACGAAAGCTGGCGGTTGAATAGGCCTCTGTCAGCCCTGATGGACACCAGTTACGCGCGTTACTATCGAGGACAAGTCAAATAGGCGCGCCCGTAAACTTAATATTGCACAATCACAAGTAAACCCATCGACAAGAAAGCCCGGAATAGGGATATCCATTTCACAGATCTCGACCTTCTGTCTATATAACCGGCCATGCTTTGAGAATATTCCCGGGAATTTTATAGCTGTTTTTGGATTTAATAAGTGCGAGGTAGGAGGGCAGACCGCTTTAACCTTGCATAAGAAAGGAAGGGTCCCGCAAGAATGGTAAAACTTTTCTTTGTCATGTTGTCGATTTTGGCTGTGCCTTTTGCCGAAGCGAAAGCGAACGGCGCAGCACAACCGATGGTTGCTGATGAAAATCAGAACCCTGCATCCTCATCCCCCCAGCCTGTCAATCCCGTTATAGTATGGAACAGGGAGCTTCTGACGATTGTCCGGACTCCTGGCGCACAATCGCCTACCGTTCACACGACCCGCAGCTTTGCAATATTGCATGCGGCTATTTACGATGCCGTCAATGCCATCACCAAAACCCACAAATCTTATTTAACCCATCTCTCCGGCGTGCCTCGGAATGCGTCACAAGATGCTGCGGCCGATGCGGCCGCGCATGACATACTTGTTACGCTCTATCCGTCCTTCCAAGCCACGCTGGACGCCCAGCTTCAGCAGTCACTGGCGCAAGTTCCCGACGGAGAGAGTAAGGCCGAGGGAGTGAGCGTTGGACACAAGGTCGCCAGCGTGATCCTGGCTGTGCGAAGCTCCGATGGCTCCAATGCGCAGCCGATTCTATTTGTCTTTGGAAACGCGCCAGGAGAGTACCAATCGACGCCGCCTAACTTCCCTAAACAACCGCAGTTCACGCACTGGTCCCGAGTTGTTCCGTTCGCGCTGAATCATGCCAACCAATTCAGGCCAGGGCCGCCACCGGCGCTTGCCAGCGACACCTATAGCGACGCCTTCAATGAAATCAAATCAGTGGGAGTAACCAACAGCACCACCGCCACGGCAGACCAGGCGTTGACTGGCCGCTTTTGGAATGGCGCGATTCAGAACTACTGGAACGAGATCACCCAAACCGCAGCCCTGGCGCGTAACTTGACTACGGCACAGAGCGCCCGCCTCTTTGCGCTGCTCAATCTATCGCAGGCAGACAGCGTAATCGCCTTTTACGACGCCAAGTATGTATACGACTTCTGGCGGCCCGTGACGGCGATCCGCGCGGCCGATTCGAAAATCAATCCTGAAACGGTAGCTGATCCGAATTGGCTGCCCGAAACCCTGAGAACAGCGCCCGATCCTTCTTACCCCGGCGCACATGCCACCATCAGCGCCGCCAGCGAAGCAGTCCTGGTTTCTTTCTTTAGAAGGGACCATTTCAAACTCACCGTTACCTCAGAGACGCTGCCTGGCGTGGAGCGCTCGTTTACGCGCTTCTCGGACGCGGCGAACGAGGCCACATTCAGCCGCGTCTTTGCGGGACAACATTTTCGGTTTGACCTCACCACCGGCCAGCGATTGGGCCGGAAAGTCGCGGATTTTGTTATGGACAACTTCCTGACAGCTCGGGAAGGGGACGAGAACGACGAATAATCAAGCACGAGAGTTAAAAATTTAAGACAAAATCCCATGCACCGCGCGGGGCATTGCGCGCTGCATGGGATTTGCCGTAGAAACCCGATTATTCCTCCACAACCAGCGAGCCTTTCCTCTTGCCGTGTCCAAGGCCGCAGAAGTCAGAGCACTGAAACGGGAATTCACCCGGTTGATCGGCGATGAGCTCAACAGTCGCGGTTGTCCCTTTCTTGATCTTTTGATTGATTTTGAATGCTTCAAGCTTAAAGCCATGATCGTGGTCCGGAGCCGAGATCACCAGCTTGACATGCTCCCCCTTCTTAACGCGCAGCGGGTTCGGTGTGAATTGGTATTTCGTGGCAGTTACACTGATCTCGTGCACTTCGGTCGCCTGTGTAAGGGGCTCCGCCGCTTGAGTAGCCATTGCTATGGTGAGAATGGCAAAGGTTATTATTTGTGGCTTGCGCATATGAATTTCTCCAAATTCTTGTTTTTGTGAAGCGGCTTTAGCCGCATTTCGTTCTGTCTTCTGGCTCACGCCTATTGAACTGCAAATACTGTTACTTAACAACCGCTGGCAGGGCGGTTTATTCAAAAAAATCACAGCAATGGGCATTCTTCCGCTGTGCAAGCCGAAATCCACGATCATCAGCCGCGCTGGAAGTTTGGGAATAAAAGACCAGCAAAAGTGTTACATAGGGGGAGTGGGGTACTTGTATTCATGTCCTAAGTCCGCTCTTATCGACATGGCCAAGCCTTGAGTCTTGTTTTATAAGGATTGTTTCAAGAAATGATTCATTCGCAGGAGACTTCGGTCTGGCGGGACATCGCTTACCTCGATCCTGAACTGAATAGCAGTGCAGGGTTATTGGAAGCCGAATTGCCTGTAGCTGCAACCTGGAATGAAGTCCGCCGGTTTGTCTTTTCTCCGTGCGTGGTTACTCTAGCGGCGTTCCTGGCCCTGCTGATTATTGGAGTAAGGCTAGCGGATTAAAACCATTCTAGGAAGGATAAACAATGAAACTCACTCGGCTGTGGGTTTAGTCAAGCTATAGAAAAAGGCAATATCAGGCATAGAGATGTCTATCTTGATGCCAGTCTTTACGGTGGATAAAATGCCACGCGTTTTTTGAAGTACTGGCAGCAATCACGGTCATTGACTCTTGCAGCAGCAAGACTGCATGGAGCCTTCTCCCAGGACTGAAAGAGAAAGCAAGGCACATATACAGAGTTCTGCGGCATGTTTGCAGTCTTCCCATCGAAGACAGCGGGGTGGAGGCTCGCAAGCGTGGGCCAAACATAAAGTTCGTGCAGGGAAAATAAAGGAAACAAGGGGTAGGCGTATGGAACAGATAGTCGATGTACTGGTAATCGGGGGAGGCCCTGGCGGTTCGACAGCGGCGGCGTTGCTTGCAAAACACGGACTCAAGGTGCTTCTGCTGGAACGCGAAACATTTCCCCGTTATCACATAGGCGAGTCTTTGCTGGCCTCTTGCCAGTCGACGCTCAGGCTCTCAGGCGCGTACGACAAAGTGGCAGCGCGCGGCTTTACTCTGAAGCGCGGCGGCGTCATCTATTGGGGCGCGGATAAGTGGATTCTGGACTGGAACAAGCTGGTCGACCCCAACATCTGGTCGTGGCAGGTTGATCGCGCAACGTACGATGACATTCTGCTGAAAAATGCTGTCGAGCAGGGGGTTGAGGTCGTCGAAAACGCAGCAGTGAAGCGCGTCTTATTTGATGGTGACCGCGCGGTAAGCGCCGAATGGGCCAATCGAAAAGATGAGTCAAAGATCAATCGGGTTAAGTTCAATTACGTAATCGATGCCTCAGGGCGTGCCGGCGTGCTGTCGCAACAGCAATTCAAAATGCGCAAACAGCATGAGGTATTTCAGAATATTGCGATTTGGGGTTATTGGACCGGGGCAAAACTCTTGCCTGACACTCCGCAGGGCGGCATCAATGTCGTGTCGTCGCCGGATGGCTGGTGGTGGCATATTCCTCTCGCCGACGATCAGTACAGTGTCGGCCTTGTAACACATAAGAACAAGTTCGCGCAGGCCCGTCAGGACCACGCAACGCTGGAGAAGTACTACCTGGACCGGCTCAACAGCGTAGAGGCCATGAAGACGGTGACTGAGGACGCGAAGTTCATTGGCCCCGTGCGAGCCGAGCAGGACTACTCCTATGTGTCGGATCGATTCTGCGGGCCGGGCTACATGCTGGTTGGCGATGCTGCGTGCTTCCTTGATCCGCTGTTGTCCACAGGCGTGCATCTTGCCCAGTACAGTGCCATGATCGCCGCAGCTTCGATCATCAGCGTGAGAAAAGGCGAGGTGGAGGAAACCGAAGCCTGGACCTTCTTCGAGTACGTCTATCGCCGCGCCTACACGCGGATGCTCGTGCTTGTTTCTCGCATGTATGAGCGATACCAGGGTGCGGACGATTACTTCTGGAACGCGCAGAAACTGGTGCACCAGAAGACCAGGCATGACGAACCGGTGCGCGATTTCACGGACATCATCGCGGGTATGACCGACATCCGCGATGCCGCTCGCATAGACACGCGCGTACTCAATGAGGCCCTGATTTCCGAGGCAGAGAAGATGCAGGACATGAGTCTTGCCGGCTCGGCTCCGCATGACGTTACAGCATTGGATATGAATCCGTTGTTCTCCGGATGGTTCGCATTGACCGGACCTGACACGGAGGTAAGTGAGATTTATCTGACAACCGAACCTAATCTGGGACTGCGGAAAGCTGCGGCTGCAAAAGCCGTGTAGACCTTCGGGACAGAACTATCTGTCATGACTCGAATCGTGAATGGAGAAGATGTTGTGCAAAACTCAAATTCAAAGTCGAACGGGCAGCAGGTCAATGTACTGGTCATCGGGGGTGGACCGGGAGGGGCAACAGCAGCGGCCCTTCTGGCCAAGGCCGGGTTACGCGTACTCTTGCTGGAACGCGAGACATTTCCTCGGTATCACATTGGAGAATCTCTTCTTGCCTCCTGCCTGCCGACTTTGAAGCTGTCGGGAGCGTACGACAAAGTCGCTGCTCATGGCTTTCAGGTAAAGCGCGGTGCGCTCTTCCATTGGGCGCAGGATATCTGGGTGCTGGACTGGGCCAAGCTGATAGATCCGGATGCCTGGTCCTGGCAGGTGGATCGTGCCGCTTACGACCACATTTTGCTGTGCAACGCCCGCGAGCAAGGCGCCGAAGTTATTGAAAATGCGACCGTCAAGCGTGTGCTTTTTGATGGTGACCGCGCAACCAGTGCCGAGTGGGTAAGGCGGGGCGACGATTCCCATGTGAATACGGTCAAGTTCGACTACGTGATTGATGCATCCGGGCGCACCGGTGTGATCTCTCAACAGCATTTCAAAATGCGCAGCCAGCACGCCATATTTCAAAACATCGCAATATGGGGTTATTGGCAAGGGGCCAGGCTTCTTCCGGAAAGTCCATCCGGAGCCATCAACATCGTCTCTTCGCCGGATGGCTGGTGGTGGCATATCCCGCTCGGTGGCAATCGCTATAGCATTGGCCTGGTAACGCATAAACATAAATATGCCGAAGCCAAACAGGGGACATTGTCTCTCAAAGATTATTACCTTGGCCGTTTAAATTCGATACCTGCCCTGCAGACGGTAACTGAAGGAGCGGAGCTTGTGGGTGAAATTCAGGCCGAGCAGGATTACTCCTATGTTTCGGAGCGTTTTTGCGGCCCTGGTTATTTCCTGGTAGGTGACTCAGCATGTTTCCTGGATCCGCTGCTTTCAACGGGAGTGCATTTGGCGCAATACAGCGCAATGCTGGCGGCGGCTTCGATTATCAGCACGACCAAAGGCGAAGTGGAAGAAAAAGAGGGGTACTCGTTCTTTGAGTACATCTACCGCCGGGCTTACACGCGCATGCTGGTGCTGGTCTCCACGCTCTACGAAAAATATAACGGGAAAGACGACTATTTCTGGGGAGCCCAGAAGCTGGTGCACGAAAAGACGCGTTACTCGGAGCCGGTGCGATCGTTCACCGACATCGTGATAGGCATTGCCGACATGCGAGAGGCTGGGCAGGTGGATTCACGGATATTGGACCAACAGTTGATCGGGGAAGCGGAAGAGGCGCAGGCAGCGAAAGCTGCAGAAAAAGGAGCGAACGGACTGCACTCGCTCGACGTCACTGCAACCTGGGGCCCCTGGCGCAACCTGCTGGGGATGGATACAACCATTGGAGATTTTTACCTGGTCACCGAACCTGCTTTGGGGCTGAAAAGAGGGCAGAATCCCGCCTTGGCCGGTCAGATGATGAGCGCTAGCCATGCGTCGTGATGAAAGACGTTAACGCAAAGGAATAACAACACACAACATTATGGATGAAGGATTGAAATTATCTGCCCGAAGCCAGATGCTGAGCTTGTTAGGAGCGCAGGCGCTTGCGGTACAAGCGATTGCCATTGCCTCCGATCTGGGTATAGCTGACCTGGTTGGAAATCAACCACAGACTGCGGAGGAGTTGGCCGCCGAGACCGGAGCGAATGCCGATGCACTAGGCAGGATGCTGCATGCCCTGAACAGCATTGGGATCTTTATGCAGGATGCGAACGGCCGGCATCACAACACGGAGCTTAGTGCAACGTTGCGCCGGGACATGCCGGGTTCGTTGTCTGGCTGGGCCAGATACATGGCCTCGAATGTCGTCAACCGTACCTTCGAAGGCCTGAGCTATTCGGTAATGACCGGTCAACCTGTCTTTCCAAAGCTGTTTGGAAAGACGCTCTTTGAATATCTTGCTGCGGACCATGCAACAGGAGAGATCTTCGCCGGGGGGATGAGTTCTTATTCCTCATCCAGCGTCCGTGAAGCGGTGCAAGCGTATGACTTTTCGCAGGTGAGGCGGATGGCGGATATCGGAGGTGGCCATGGGTCATTTTTGCGCGGAATCCTATCCGCAACGGAACAGCCCTGTGGCATTCTTTTTGACCTGCCCGAGGTGATAGAGCACGCAGCCGCGCCGGAACCCGCTGAACTCACGGGTCGATATTCCACAGTGCGCGGAGACTTCTTCAAAAGTGTTCCCGAGCAATGCGACCTTTATATTCTGCGTCATATTATTCACGATTGGGCAGACGAAGATGCCATCAGAATTCTGGAAAACTGCCGCAAAGCAATGTGCCTGGGAGGCAAGGTACTCATTATTGAACTGTTGTTGAAAGATCCCAATGAGTCGTGCTTTACCCCCTTCATGGACCTCACGATGCTCACGCTGCTGTGGGGGCGCGAGCGAAAGGTCTCCGAGTACAGCGGGATTCTGAAGGCTGCAGGACTACGGCTTTTGCGCACCATTCCCACGAATGGGCTTCACACTTTGATTGAGGCGGTATCGGATTGCCAGGCGTGATGTTGCAGAAACCCGTCGCCATTGTAGGCGGCGGCCCGGTGGGAATGGTGCTTGCGCTTTTGCTGGATCGCTTTGGCGTTGAGACCGTAATCTTCAATACCGAGCAGACGACCAGCGGACGCCCTCGTGGCAGCACTCATAACAGCCGTACGATGGAACACTATCGCACGCTGGGCCTGTCGCAGCAGATTCGCCAACTTGGGCTGCCCCCGAACCATCCGCGCGATGTTTTGTACCTCACGTGCCTGAACGGACATGAACTGGCTCGAATCTCTATGGGCTCGGAACTGGAACGTCAACGGGCTGCCGCGACCGCCGAGGCTACAGAGCAGATCGTCGAGCCCCTTCTGCGCGCCAATCAGATGTATGTCGAGCGTTTTCTCTTTGAGCAGATGCAAAGGCGCAGGAGCATTACGTTGCGTTTCGGCTGGAAGGTCAACAACCTTGAGCAAAGCGCAACCCGCGTCACACTTTGCGCGAAGAATGCTGACGGTAACGCCGAACAATGGACCGCCAGCTATGTCATAGGTTGCGACGGTGGCCAGAGCCTGGTTCGCCGGATACTCGGAATCTCCTATAGCGGAGAGACCGCACAGAGTCCCGCGTTCATGGCCGGCAGAATGATCTCCGCGCATGTACGGATTCCGGGCCTCCATGCAGATGTCCTGCGTGGCCGCGAAGGGTGGCTCTACAACATCCTGAACCCGAAGCTCCGCATGTTGCTTTTCAGCCTGAATGGAAAAGATGATTTTTTGATGATGGCGAATGTCTCAGCGGGCGCACCGCTGCTCGACAACGCAAATCTGGAGGAATACCTGCGAGCGGCCATAGGCGCGAACGTTCCCGTGACGATTGTTGGGCAGCAGATATGGAATGGCGGCGTGGCGCTGGTTGCGGATTCGTTTGGACGGGGGCGCATTTTTCTCGCCGGAGATTCCGCACACCTCTTTTCGCCGACAGGCGGGTTGGGCATGAATACGGGCATCGATGATACGGCCAATCTGGCATGGAAGTTGGCTGCTTCGGTGCAGGGATGGGGAGGAGAGAATCTCCTTTCTACGTATGAGATAGAGCGCCGGCCCGTTGCGGTCCGTAATACAGTTGCTGCGCGCAGCCTCACGCACCGCCTCGGTGACCTTAGAATTCCCGCAGAGCTTGAAGACTCCAACGACGAAGGCGCCGCTGCAAGGAGAAAACTCGGAGGTCTCCTGCAAACTTTCACCGGGCAGTTCAGCGCGCCTGGAATTGAACTCGGCGCGAGATATGATGGGTCGCCGATCATCTCGTCCGATCATCCACCACAACCGGATGATCCAGTGGTCTACGCTCCCAGCTCTGTTCCTGGGGGACGCCTTCCTCACCTCTGGATTGACCCTCCGGGTCCCTATCGCCGTTCCATCTTCGATCAGCTTGGCTGCGGCTTCAGCCTGATTCGAATTGGAGAGGCTGCGCCGAGTCCGGCGGCGTTCCAGGATGCTGGCCGTAAGCTTCGGATGCCAATAAAAGTTATTAATCTTGCTCTGGCGTCGGCGTTGGATCTCTACAAAAGGCGACTTATCCTCGTCCGGCCGGATCACTACATTGCATGGTGTGGTGATGCGGTTCCCGATGACGTGCAGGGCATTCTCTCTGCTGTCACAGGGTGTTAAACGGGCTGCGTAATCGCCATCGCAGCTTTTGAACACGATGCCAGGTTCGTCCGAAAAAGGAAAACAGTTCAAAACTTGATCTTCGACAAGAACGCCATCTATGCGGAAGGGAGTTACCAGTGTTCTCGAATCGGAAGAAAATTCATATCGAATGGGGAGATTGCGACCCCGCCGGGATTGTTTACTATCCGCGCTATTTCGCATACTTCGATAATTGCACTGCCGCGTTGTTCGCAGCGGCAAACATGCCGAAGCACGACCTGCTGAAGACGCACAACATCGCCGGGATTCCCATGGTGGATACCCGAGCACGGTTCCTCGCGCCTTCGCGTTTCGGCGATTACGTCGAGGTGGAATCCTGCGTCACCACCTGGCGCAACAGCAGCTTTGATGTGCAGCACCGTCTCTACCGGGATGGCGTATTGGCCGTTGAGTGTGAGGAAACAAGGGTGTGGGTGGCGCGCGC
>DATMMY010000278.1:0-8305 GCA_035569515.1 Candidatus Solibacter sp.
ATTGCAATCAACGTCCTGGTGTTCGTGATCATGGTCCTGAACGGGGTTTCTCCAATTGAGCCTACGACCGAGCAGATACTCCGCTGGGGAGCGCAATACGGTCCCCTGACCCTGAACGGCGACTGGTGGCGTCTGTTCAGCTCCATGTTTCTTCACAATGGAGTGATCCACCTGGGGCTTAACATGTGGTGCCTGTGGAACCTGGGGCTGCTGGCAGAATCACTGTACGGACGTTGGACCTTTCTGGCGATCTATCTTGCGACCGGTATTGGCGCAGACATCTTCAGCCTCTCCTGGGATGCGCTTCGTATCAGCGCGGGAGCTTCGGGAGCTATCTTCGGACTCGCCGGGGCCTTGATCACCGGCCTGTACTTTGCCCGGCTCGCCGTACCTCGGAGCCAACTGGCGGGCATGATCAGGAGCGTTGTAATTTTTGCGGGTCTCAACCTGGCAATTGGCTTCGGCATAAAGATCATCGACAACATGGCCCACCTCGGCGGCTTAGTGACCGGGCTCGCAGTAGGATTAGCGATGGCGCCGGTGCTTTCCCGTCCAAGAGAACAGCGGCAAACGGGGAAGCTAGCTGTCATAACCATCACTGCTGTGGTGCTGGCAGGGGCGGTCTTCGCCGTCCGGCGAGCGCAAGATTATGCGGTCTATTTTGGTCGCGGTGACCAACTCATCCAACAACGAGATTACCCAGCCGCTATTGCACAATTAAAGGAGGCCGCCGCCAGGAAGCCGACCGCCCCTCTCGTTCAATTGCTACTTGGCGAAGCCTACCGAATGAATCATGACCCATCCAATGCAATCGCCGCTTACCGGCGGGCACTTGAGTTAAAGCCAGACCTGGAGGTGGCAAGAGCCAGGCTCAGGCAGATCGAAGCTGCACAGCCGTGACGAACGAGACCGGAATGCTGTGGTTTTGCCTCAGGTAGATTATTATTCTTGAAGAAGAGTCCCAAATGCCAACATGCGCAAAATGCGGTACCCCCCTGCAAGTGAATGACGAGGGAATCGCGCCGGTCCTGTGTGACCGGTGCGCCGGAGTAGCCACGGCCCGCGCCCGCAAGGGCATTTATACCGGCACCATGCGCGATTACCCTGCAACCGCCGCATTGGTGGCCATCAACGTTGGTGTCTTCGTGGCCATGGCCATTAATGGAGCCTCAATTCTGCAGCCTAGTGGCGATGCTCTTGTGCGCTGGGGCGGGAACTGGGGCGTTCTCACGCTGGGAGGCGAGTACTGGCGCTTGTTGACCGCCACTTTTGTTCATGGTGGCATCATCCACATCGTATTGAACATGTGGTGCCTTTTGAGCTTTGGTCAACTTTCAGAGCGACTGTTCGGCAGATGGCAAACGGTTGCCATCTATCTGCTGACGGGCGTGGGCGGGAGCCTGCTGAGCATTGCATTTCGCCCCGAAAGGCTCTCCGTGGGAGCTTCAGGAGCCATCTTTGGTATAGCCGGGGCGCTGCTTTCCGGGGTCAAGCTCGGCAATCTTTCCATAACCTCCGGGGAGAAGCGCTCAATCTTTTCGAGCATTGTATTTTTTGCGATTTTCAGCTTTTCCATGGGCATGCGCGCCAACATCGACAACATGGCCCATCTGGGAGGCTTTGTCACCGGACTGATCGTTGGCCTGCCGCTGGCCGTCCCGTCATCGTCAAAAGGCAAGCACACGCTGGTCCAGGTGGGCACGCTGCTGGCTACTGCGGGGCTGCTGGTAGTAGCCGGAGTCCAGTTGGTGCAAACACACGGCCAGATGTTCAAGGTGGAGAATCTGTTGAGGAAACAAGAATACGCGGCAGCAATCCAATTGCTGGAGCAGATGACGACTCGCGACCCGGACAACGAAGAAGCTATGCTCAGGCTAGGCAAAGCATACGAACAGATTCGACAGCCCGATAAAGCCGTCGCCATTCTTGAACAGGCAGCAAAGCTGAATCCCAATAGCGCTAAGATAGGGACCGAGTTGGGACTGGCCTACTTAATGTCTAACCAGCCGGTCGAGAAAGCGACTGCCACTCTTGAAGACGCCGTGAAAATGGATTCAGGCAATGCCGACGCCTTGGAGTATTTGGGACTGGCGTATATAAAAGCCAACCAGCGGGACAAAGCTATTGCCGCTTTTGAGAAGGCAATCCAGTTGGATCCCGACGCGGATCGCGCACAAGCAGAGTTACAAAAGCTGCGCGCCGAAGCTGCGCGCGACGCGGCAAAGTAAAAAACGACTCTTCGCGCCGGACCGGGCTCGATTCATCCCGCTATTACAGCTTCCACAATTTTAGAGTTTCTGGTTCGCGCACCTTTCCAGCCGCGATGGTCGGGGGCTGTTACATGTCTTGCCCACGCCATAGCTACACAAAAACTTAAAATGCCATAGAGGGTAAGTTCTCAGTTTGGTCTTCAACAGTTGAACTGGCTGAGTGCTGACATGTTCGAGCTGGCGAAACCACCAGCCCGAACATGTTTTCTTGGGCTCCTTCCAAGGTCAACCTGAAAAAAGGGATCGGCTACTGCTGCGGAAGAGCTGGGTTAACTGTTCCATTTGAGGTGTTATCGTGAAGCCGGTTGTTTCCGTAGGTGTTGATGGTTCCGGCCGTCTGATTGAAGGCGGTCGTGTTATACGCCACCTGGGAGCTTGAAACGAACGCGGTTCCTGCGCCAGGCCCGGTTTGAATACCGCTGCCATTTAAATCAACCTCGCTGTTGTTGACTGTGATGATCGCGTCGCCATCGGCTTGCATCCCAATGGAAGCCGCATTCTGAACAAAAGAATTGTTCACTGTGACCCGGCTATGATCGCCTGACTCAATGCCTTTGTTCGACTGCAGGACCCGCACGTTTTCGACTCCCACGGTAACGACTCCAGTCGTAGTTGTGGCCGCCACGCCAGTGCCGCCAATATTTTCAATGTTCGTGTTGGTGACCCAAGCTGAAGCGGAGGCGCCTAACGCAATATCGACGCCGTTGGTGCCGAAACCGAAAATCTCGCACTTGTCTACGATCAACGCGCTCCCGGAGAGGAAGCGGATGCCATTGATTCCCGGGGTGGAGGTATTCTTGAGTCCGTTGATCCTGAGGTTGCGCAGGATCACCACATCGCCCTGGCCGGCTGCGACAACAATTCCGTTGGTGCCACCAACAAGCACCGAGGCAACCTGTCCTCCGCCACCATCAATGGTAAGGGACTTCGTAATAGTAAGTGCGCCAAATCCACCTGGATCCAGAGCATCAATTTCGCCTCCAGCGGCGGTCTTGGAAATGGCTCCGGCGAAGGTCTTGCAGGGTGCGGTGCGGCTGCAGGGATTGGCATCATCCCCAACGCCGGACACCCACGTCCGAGACTGGCCCTGCATCATCAGGGATCCGAATACCAGAATCCCCAATACGGTCAATGCATTGATCTTGGTCATAAGTGTTGCTCCTTTCAGTTGTGTTTTAACAGCGATTCAGTTGGCGAAAGCCGGCACATTCAACGTCGCAAAAGCGGGTGCCCACGGAGTCTGGCAGCGCCAATCATTCGTTTGAAACGAACCGGCTTTCCCGCGCACCCGCCTCTGACTTTGCTTTCAAATCAAAAGACGTAAAGCGACCTTAAATCTCTTTAAGCCTTTGCAGAAAAACGTGGGTGTATTTGTTGGGGTTAAACAGGGAGTTAAAGCCGGCTTGATAGGATTTGCCAAGAAGCTAATAGCAAGCACGCTGCACATACGGCGCTCTCTAATTTTTTCTTACCTTTGCCAGCCCTCACCGGCACGACGCAGAGAGGATTGAGCGTGCGGCGATCCTATCTTTACGTAAAGTTTTGGCGCGACATAGATTTTTCTTTGCTTCCTCGACAAATCTATTAATCGAGAATATTCATGGAAAGCTTAACGGAACGGTATGGGGTTAGCTTTGATTGATTTTCGTGTACCTTTAGTGCAGCGGAGCAGTTCCTTCGCTGCCGCTCAGGATGACACTGATCCTCTCTCTATATTCATTATTCCCCGTAGGCTTTGCCCCTTCGCGCCATCCGAGAAAAATCGTCTGTGGTGATCGACAATTGTCTCTAGGGGCGTGCTGAATGAGAGCGTTTCTGATTCACGCAACAATACCCCGACAACCAGGGGTGCGGCTGATACATGTATCGCCGCACCCAGTCCCATAAAAAACAAAAAATACAATTGCTATTACGCCCGGATTACGCTGCCCACAGTTTCTCCTGCCAAGGCGCGCGAAAGATTTCCCGATACCAGCCCGTTCACGATCCTCACGCTTCGCGCCAGCCTGGCCCGGGTCAGTAACTCCAAGACAACCGGTTCAATGGGCAGCGTTGAAAACTTTTTGCTCATCAGATCTGGTGCGCTAATTTCGGGAATCAGCTCGGCCGTTGCGTCAAGTTTTGGATCGGCGGTGTAGAGTCCATCCACGTCTTTGAGATAGGTGATGCTGCGGACGCCGAAGACCTCGCCCACAAGGTAAGAGCCGGCGTCACCGCCATGGGGCGGCAGCTTTCCCACGGCCGGCGGATGCTCCCATAACGCATAAGGTGGAATTCCATTGAATACTGCGCCGCGCGCCGCGGCCAGCATAGCCGGAAGCAATTGAACGACGAATGGCGCTTCTAGATAGACAAAGCCGTGCCTGGCCAGCAGGCATGAGACCATGTAAGCGTTTTGTGCAGCATCCTTGGCGCTCAAGGTGGCAAGGGCGCCGGTGGGCAAGCCGAGATCCAGCCCTACCGACAAGATGTGCCGGGAGCGCACTCCTGCTCCAACGCCGATGATCATCCGGTGGTTGGGCTGGTTGGCAACGATCTCATCGAGCAGAGGCAGCAAGGCTGAGCGTCCCCGGTCCATGATGGAGCGGCCACCGATATGGACTACGTTGACATCGGGCAGGATAGCGGTCACGCTCGATTCCGTCCCGGCCAATACTTTCTTATCAACGAGCGATTCGCGCATCAGGCGTGACTCAACATGCTGGGCGCTGGATTGGTTGATGGTCATTTCGCGTTTCCATTCTGGACCTTGTCCCGGTAAATGATGGTGCCGACAGGTTCGCCGTTCAGCGCTGCCGTCAACTGACCCGGCTTGAGCCCGTTTACGAACTGAATTTCGTGAATATTGCGCGCGTTTACCATGAGTTCCAAAACGGCGCGCTCCACAATCAGATCATCCAGGTCATGAGTGAGCAACTCGTGCAGCCCGATACGCGGGATCAGCCTGGAAGAGGGGTCCTTCTTAGGGTCGGCAGTGTGCAGGCCATCTTCATCTTTGACATAGATCATCTTGCGGGCACCAAAGACCTCCGCAGTCAGGAAGCAGCCGGTATCGGTGCGCTGCGGAGGAATGCGGCCCGTGAGCGGGTTTGCCTCCCAGAGCTTGTAGGGTGGCATGCCCTGGCAGATCACGGCATTCCGCTCCATCAGGTAATGCGGCAGAGTGCTGAACCCTTCCGGCTCGATGAAGGGAATCCCGTATTGGGCCAGCAGGTAGTGGAGCATCTGGGCATTCTGCCATGCGACCGCGGTCCCCAACACCGTGAGCACTCCGGTTGGAAGACCAAGGTCAATGGCCAGACTATAGATGTGGCGGGCGCGCGTGCCTGCTCCCGTTCCCAGAATCATCTTATGCCGCTTTAAGTTCGAAACGATTTCCTCAACCAGCGGATACACGGCGCTGCGCCCGCGGTCCATGATGCTTTGCCCGCCGATCTTGACCACATTGACCCAGGGCAGGATGGTGAAGTTCGATGTGGATTCGGTCGCCCTCATCACTTCCAGATCCCCCAGAGAGCCGCCTACCAGTTGTTTTCCAAGTGTTGTGAGCACTGCATTCTTGTCGATATCTGTCATGAACCTCTCGTGTGATTTGCCGGATTTGAAATCTCAGAATTCGAATATGTCTAACTCAAAATTGTGGTCTTCAGAAGAAACGGCATCGAGCGAACCGAAGGCCGTCTCGGCCCAGGCGCTCACCTTTTGCAATGCCTCTTTCTGGACCGTTTCCGGTAGCGCACTGAAGCGAGCGCCAGTCCAGTGACGGGCAAGAAACGCTCGCGGAGAGCGATCCACCTTCCACGATGCGGCAACTACATGGCTCTTGCGGCTGGACGCTGATTCCAGGGAGGCCAGCGCCTGGGCGCGGCCTCTTCTACCTCGATGATGTTCAACGTGCATCTCTTCCAGAATCGAGTCCAAACGTGTCTTGAGTTGTGAGTCAATCCCGTCGTCGGGGGCAACGGAATGTCCAACCACCAAAGCCCCTTTCGCCCGCAGGACGCGCCGGGCCTCAGCGAGCAGCCCTCGCCAATCGCGTGCGCCGCTCAATACCTGCATCAGCATTACGACGGCAAACGTGCCGTCGCTGAATGGCAACCGCTGTCCTTCGGCCTGGGCCAGGCACGGTAGGTGGCCATTCATCTCGTGAGTATGGGTAAGAAACTCTCGCAGCATTCCGTAGGAAAGATCCACGCCAAAATAAAGATCGTTGGCCGCGACGAAGGCCTTGCCGATCCGTCCGGTACCGGCGCCGAGATCCAACACTCGTCCCGATGATTGGCCTGGAACGGAGTTCCATATGGCGGTGCGGATGGCCTTCGGCACTCCCTTGGGCAGCGCACGGTAGCAATCAAAGGCGGATGCGGCGGCATCAAAGCCGGACATTACCGTATCCATCAGCGGTAGCCCTCCGCCTGCAAGGAGAAGAGCTCGGCATAAAGCCCCTTACGGCCCAGCAGTTGGTCATGCGTTCCCTCTTCAATGATTTTGCCCTCTTGAAGCACGATGATGCGGTCGGCCATGCGGACGGTGGAGAAGCGATGCGAGATCAGCAAGACCATTTGGCCTGCCATCAACTCAGCAAAGCGCGTGAACGTTTCGTATTCCGCGCGGGCGTCGAGCGCGGCGGTAGGCTCGTCAAGAATGACCATCTGGGCGTTTCGGATGTAAGCGCGGGCCAGGGCAATCTTTTGCCATTCGCCTCCGGATAGATCAGTGCCACCTTCAAAGCGGCGGCCCAGCATCTGCCGGTATCCGACGGGCAGACGCTCTAATAAGGCTCTGGCCTGTGACTTCTCCGCAGCCGCAACAATGGCTGGATGGCTTGAAAACTTGTCAGCATGCTCGTGCGGTCGCTCCAGGAGTCCATCCAGATATTGTTGCACCTGGCTGATTTCCCCAACGCCTATGTTTTCATCGAACCGCAGGTCGTAGTGAACGAAGTCCTGAAAGATTACGCCGATGTTGCGCCGTACCGATTCCAGGTCATACTCGCGGATATCTACGCCGTCCAGCAGGATACGGCCTTCGCTGGGATCGTAAAGTCGGGCCAGCAGTTTTGTGAGCGTTGTCTTGCCTGCGCCATTCTCACCCACCAGGGCAATTTTCTCTTCGCGGCGAATGCGCAGGTTCAAATGCCGGACCGCCCAGGTATCGCTGCCTGGATAGCGGAACCCGACGTTATCGAACATAACTTCGCCAACCGAAGGCGGTACCGGAGGGGCATTCAAAGGAGACACTATGACCGGCTGCATCTTGAAAAACGCGAACAGGTCCTGCATATAGAGTCCCTGCTCGTAAATGTTGCCGGCTGCCATAAGCGCCCGTTCACTCACAGCCCGGCTGCGAAGGAATGATGCGGCAAGAAAAGTAAGCGTGCCAATCGTGATAAGCCCTTGAAACCCTCGCCACAGAATGACTGCGTAGGCCCCATAGTAGGCCAGCAACCCGGCGAGTGACAGCAGGGTGGCGGCCAGGCCCTTGCGAAGCGCAAGCCGCCTGTTCTCTTGATAAAAACGTTGCGCCAGCATCCGGTAGCGGCCCACAAGCCAACCCGCAAGCCCAAACATCTGTACTTCTTTGGCGGTCTTGTCGCTGGCGCTGAGAGATCGCAGGTAATCCAGCTGCCGGCGCTGCGGCGTCATGCGATACAAAAGTGAATACTCCAACCCGCTGAAGTAAGTTTCTCCCAGAAAGGCTGGCAGCACAGACACCACCAGCAACGCGAGCAGCCATGGACTATAAATGACGACCGCTGCTGCCAAGGAAATAAACGTCAGCAGGTCCTGGCCGACCGAGAGCAGTTGCGGCAGCAGACCAATGCGTCCGGTGGTCTGACGCTGGGCCCGTTCCAGTTGGTCGTAAAATGCCGGGTCCTCGAAATGATGTAGATCGAGCGTTGCGGCGTGGGTGATCAATTTTTCGCTGATCCGGTTCGAGCATAGATCGCCGAAGAGTGCCTCAACCGCGGTTGAAGCCTTATCCAGCGTCTCGCCAATGGCTACGGTGAGCAACTCCAGGCCGGCCAATATCCA
>DATMMY010000279.1:0-9129 GCA_035569515.1 Candidatus Solibacter sp.
CACGCCATGCTGCAGAGCCAATGAAACAGCAGTGGCGAATGAGTCCATCAGGCCGGAGACCGTGGAGCCTTCTTTGGCCATACGGATGAAGATCTCGCCGGGCTTGCCGTCTTTGTAGAGACCGACCGTGATGTAGCCCTCATGTCCGGCAATCTCAAATTTGTGGGTCACCGATAGGCGCTCGCTGGGCAGCCGGTGGCGGATCGCCCGGGGCGGCGCAGACTCCTGCTCTTCCGTGGTGGGCATACGGACAGCAGCCAAAGCCACAGCCTGTTGCTCGGATGTCAGACGGGCGAAGGCCGATTCTTCCGTGGTTGCGGGAACGGCTTTTTCGCCGCGCGTTCCACGTTTGGCGGCCTCTTCTTTGTTCTGCGCGGCCATGAGCGGCTGGGCCTTCTTGGAGCCGTCGCGGTAGATGGCCACAGCCTTAAGGCCCATCCTCCAGCTCTGGAGGTAGGCCTCCATGATGTCTTCCACCGTGGCGTTTTCCGGCAGGTTGACGGTCTTGGAGATGGCCCCGGAGATAAACGGCTGGGCGGCAGCCATCATCTTGACGTGGCCCATGTAATGAATGCTGCGTGTGCCTTTCTGGGGCTTGAAGCTGCAATCGAAGACCGGCAGGTGCTCGTCCTTGATTCCGGGCGCGCCCTCAATGGTGCCGGTGGCGTCAATGTAGCTGACGATGGCGTTGACCTGGTCTTCTTTGTACCCCAGCTTGAAGAGCGCCGCAGGCACAGTGTTGTTGACGATCTTGATCATGCCCCCACCCACCAGCTTCTTGTATTTGATGAGCGCCAAATCGGGTTCAATGCCGGTGGTGTCGCAGTCCATCATGAAACCGATGGTGCCTGTGGGCGCCAGCACAGTGACCTGGGAGTTACGGTAGCCGACCTTTTCTCCCAGAGCCAAGGCATGGTCCCATGCATCTTTGCTGCCTTCATAGAGATTGGCCGGAACGTTTTCCCGGTTGATCTTATTTACGGAAGCGCGGTGCATGCGGATGACGTCGAGGAACGGCTCACGGTTGATGTACCAGCCGGGGCAGGCCCCGCCGGTCACTTCGCGTTCCGAGACCCGCGGGGTCGCCGGAACCAGTGGCGGGCAATGCTCGGCGATGCGGGCCGATTGCAAATAGGCCTGACCGCACATGATGGCGGTAACGCAGGCGGCGTAATCGCGACCGGCATCGGAGTCATAAGGCAGGCCCGAGGCCATGAGGAGAGCGCCAAGGTTGGCATAGCCAAGACCCAACGGACGGTAGTCATGGGAGTTCCGGTTGATGGCTTCAGTGGGGTAGCCGGCGTTATCTACCAGGATCTCCTGCGCGGTGATCATGATGTCAACAGCGTGGCGGTAGGCAGCCACATCAAAGGTCCCGTTGGCGCCTGTGAACTTCATCAGGTTCAGCGACGACAGGTTGCAGGCCGAATCATCCAGGAACATGTACTCCGAGCACGGATTGGAAGCGTTGATGCGGTCCGTGTTCTTGGAGGTATGCCACTTATTGGTGGTGGTGTCGTACTGCATGCCCGGATCGCCGCACTGCCAGGTGGCCTCAGAGATCTTGCGCAGCAGATGGCGGGCATTGTAGGTCTTGATGACCTCGCGGCTCTTGACCGCCCGGGTGGAGAATTCGGCATCGCGCTCCACGGCGTTCATGAATTCGTCGGTAACGCGCACGGAGTTGTTGGCATTCTGGAAGAAGATGGAGCTATAGGCCTCAGAGTCAGGCGAAGAGCCGTCATAACCCATCTCGATCAGAGCCCAGGCCTTGGCCTCTTCCTTGGCCTTGCACTCGATAAAGTCTTCAATGTCCGGATGGTCAATATTGAGGATCACCATCTTTGCGGCGCGCCGGGTCTTGCCGCCGGACTTGATCACGCCGGCGAAGGCGTCAAAGCCCTTCATGAAACTCAAAGGACCGGAGGCCTGTCCGCCGCCGGAAAGCTCTTCCTTGGAGCCACGTAACGGCGAGAGGTTGGTCCCGGTGCCGCTGCCCCACTTGAACAACATGCCTTCAGTCTTGGCCAGCGTGAGGATGGAATCGAGCGAGTCTTTGACCGCGTTGATGAAGCAGGCCGAGCACTGCGGATTGCTATAACCGGTACTGGCAAACTCCACCTGGCCCTTCTCCATGTTCCAGTGCCAGTTCTGCGCGTCGGATTCGGGCTCCAGACGGTCGCAGCCCACGTTGAACCACACGGGAGAATTGAACGAGGCCTTCTGCTGCACCAGGATGTGCACCAGTTCGTCGTGGAAGGTATCGCGGTCCTCCGTGGAGGTAAAGTAGCCCTGCGCCCATCCCCAGTCGCGGATGGTTTCCGCCACACGCTGGACCAACTGGCGTACCCCGGTTTCACGCTGGGGGGTTCCCACCTGGCCATGCAGATATTTGCTGGCCACAATATTGACGGCCGTCATGGACCAGTCTTTCGGCGATTCCACGTTCTTCTGCTCAAAGATGCTGTTGCCCTTGGCGTCCGTGATGCTGGCGGTACGCAGCTCCCATTCCACTTCGTCATACGGAGAGACGCTGGGCTTAGTGAAGAAACGCGAGAACTTGAGTCCGGCGGACTTCTTCGGTTGTTGCGCAGACTTGGAGGCCTGTGTCGAGGTTGTTTTTACGGTGATTTCAGACATGATTTAAGCTCCCAAAATGGCTGCTGGGCTTTCAGTACTTAGCCCTGAGTACTTAGTCTTTAGCAAGAACCAAGAAATTTCTTGATTCCTTCCTTTTCATTGCGGGATAAAGGGCAGGCTTGATCGCCTGCCCTCTCACCGGGGCTCAAGCCCCTTAACTTGCGCTATCTACCACTGGGTTGAAGCCCAGCTCTTTTACCCTTGCGAACCTTGCACATGCTCTCTGCAAAATCCTGTTCCTATGCGAACTCTGCATTCTTCGCTGCCAGAGGCTCTTGGCTAAGTACTAATGACTAGGTACCAAGAGCTAAGAATCTAAACTGCTAACAGCCCTGTAACTTTGTCCACTGCACGCTCAGCCACGGTCTTTTCCCCAAGGGATTCATAACGCTGCGACGCTTCGCTGTGCTGGTCGTGAATTGACGGCTGCCGGTGTGACTGCTCAAACATTTGAGAAGCCGCATCCAGTTGCGAGTTTAGCCACTTCTTCAGCGCGGCCGTCGAAGCTTTGCGCTGGCCGGCATCGGCGACGATCGCATAGCGGAGATAACAACGCGACTCCGCCAGGCGGGTCCGCCACGGGCTGGAGGGAAGAAACAGCCGGCTTAAGGCGCGGGCCACATCTTCAGCCTCATCAATCTCAAATACAGCCAGAAGGCGGCGAGCATGGGGGCCTTCGGGCCCTGCCATCTCCTCGGCCAAGGCAAATATGCCGGGCTGGTCCGGCACCAGCAAGAGTCCAAAGCTCGATTCACAACGAAACCATCGCGACCAATTCAATTCCATGGCTGCCCTTTCCCAGATAAAGCCACAGTGGCGCAATTAGAAAAAGCACCACCGTGGGAAATAATTTCAGTTGTATGGCACGAGTATTCACCGCGATCTACCGGGGTCTGGGCAACGCCACCTCAGCGCCGCTCATGCTTGCCTTGGCCCGCTCCATTCAGCAGGGCATTACTTCTCGGTGAAGAGGAAGTTACTCCCCGTATATAGGGCCTGTCAAGACCAAAACACCATATGTTGTACCATTTTACCAAATTGTCGCTACTTTGGTAACCCCAGATTTTTCCGTGCCTTACGGGTATATCGTCGGGTTTCCCGGAGTAATTGCCGGGTTTTCCACATACTTAGTACTCGTAACCCAGGCGTTGGTTTTTAGCGATCAGCCCTTAGTGATTAGCCCTTAGCTCCAAAGAGTTCAACCTTTTTGGGCCACAATGGGCAACGGCACAAGCGCTGTGGGGTCTGGATTTTGGTTATTTACAAATGCCTGGCTCGGCTGAAAACAACAAGTGCATCGACTCTACGCTCGGGGTATGCCGGGGTCAATGCCCTAGACCGGTGCAAGCCTGTGGATATGTGTGCAGGGGTGTGGAAAAGCAGCAATTAGCAAATAGCAATTGGCAAGTAGCCGAATCGGAAGTTCTTGCTTTCTGTTCGGATCTGCTTCGCCGCTGTGCTCTCTCTTGTCTTTGCGCCTTGGCCTGATATGATTGTTGAGGACTGCACCGATAATGTCCTATCGGGTGATAAAAATTCAGCCGTCCTCTACGGGGACTCTGCTCGTCTTCGCTATCGTTCCCGCCGTTGAAGCGGCGGGCTATTATCGATCGTCGCCTTTGGGCGACTCCCATTCTTCTCTCGGTCAATTTGTTTCAAAGGGACTTTATTTATGCAGCCGTCAATAGTCTTTGGGGGATTCCATGCGGCGTTTTGTTATTCAGTTTTTGATCGTGGTTCTCAGTTGGCAGCTGGTTTGTGCTCAGGCAACTGCTTCTCTTCAGCGCTCGAAGAGTTCAAAGCAGCAACGCATGGAAAAGGAATTGCGCGATACGGATCTGGAGTTTTCCAAGCAGACTGGAATCCGGCGGCTGGAGGCCTGGATGGAGTTTTTTGCCGACGATGCAGTGATCGTACGCGATGGAAAGACCATTACCGGCAAACAGTCCATACGCCAACTGTATTCGCCGGCGTTTGCCAACAAAGATTTTTCCTTGAGCTGGACTCCTACCAAGGTGGAGGTATCGAAGGACGGCAACCTGGGTTACACGTATGGAGATTTTGAAGCCAGGATCGGGCAGAAAATTTCTCGGGGAATGTATGTGACCATCTGGCGCAAAGAGAATGGTAAATGGAAGGCGGTACTCGACACCGGCAGTTCGCCTGCCCAGCAGCCGAGAGAGGCAAATTGATGGGGAGCTTTTCGAAGGTTGACGTGGGGGAAGCGGCCTTGTTGACCCATCCTTCGCAAAAACCCGCGAAGGATGGGGCACCTCGGCTAAATACTAAAGACTAAGTACTAACGGCTAGATTATTTCTCGTCTGCGCCCTTTTCGGCTGCTGCCTGTTGCTGCTCTTCTTCCATTTGCTTGCGCAGCTCTTCCTGGCGCTTGGTCCGGACTTCAGCACGCTTGGCGCGCTTCTGGTCGATGAACTTTTCACTGCCCAGCAGCTCGATAAAGACGGTGTCCGCTCCGTCGCCCTGGCGCCAGCCTTTGTGGATGATGCGCAGGTAACCGCCATTGCGGTCGCCAAAGCGCGGGGCCACGGTATCAAACAGGCGATCAACGGATTCACGAGTCATAAGATAAGAACCGGCCAGCCGGCGGGCGGAAAGGTCGCCGCGCTTGCCCAGAGTAATCATCTTTTCCACGTGTGGACGCATGGCCTTGGCCTTGGCCGGTGTGGTCTCCAGGCGCTCTTCCATGATTAATGAGGTCACCAGATTGCGCAGCAGCGCGCGCCGATGGCTGGTGTTACGTCCAAGTTTCTTGGTTACTTTACGGTGACGCATGACGGTCCTTAGTTCCAATTTTAAATTTCAAATTTATAATTTGTAATTCTTAAAACCACAATCTCTCCGCAGCTTTGCATTGTCCAGCGGTGAGCCTTCGTTTGGTTTCTCAAATTACAAATCACAAATTACAAATTTAAAATTCTAAAAACCGGGTAATTCGAAGCAATCAAAATTTCAAATTACCCGATTATAAATTTTCCAAATGTCAGAACTCGTGTCCGTCGGCATCACCGTCGCCAATCGGAGCCGCTAGCGCCGACGGCATCTGGCTGGTGGGGCCCGGAACCGCGTTGCCCTGCTCGTCAATCTTCATGCCCAAAGAGAGCCCCATGGTGCCAAGGATTTCCTTGATCTCATTGAGCGACTTGCGGCCAAAGTTCTTGGTCTTGAGCATCTCGGCTTCTGTCTTTTGTACCAGCTCGCCGATGGTTTGGATATTGGCGTTCTTCAGGCAGTTGTAGCTACGTACCGAGAGTTCCAGCTCTTCCACGGAACGGTTCAGGTTCTCGTTCTTGATGAGCGGCTTCTCTTCGCGGCTGGCCTCGGCCTCAAGCTCCTCTTCAAAGTTAATGAAGATGGTCATGTGGTCCTTAAGCAGCTTGGCGGCCAGTCCCAGAGAGTCGGCCGGGGCGATGGAGCCGTTGGTCCAGATTTCGATGTCGAGCTTATCGTAATCGGTGATCTGGCCCAGACGTGCGGCCTCCACTGTGTAATTGACCTTACGCACCGGCGAGTGAACTGAATCGATGGGAATGAATCCCAGGCCCAGGTCTTCATCAAAGTTCTTATCGGCGGAGACGTAGCCGCGCCCGCGCTTCAGGCGCATCTCCATATCCAGCTTGCCGCCCTCGGAGACTGTGGCGATATAGACGGTCTTGTCGAGCACTTCAACGTCGCCATCGGCCTCGACCATGCCGGAGGTAATCACTCCGGGCTGATCAACCTTGAGATAGATGGCCTTGGGACCATCGCCGTTCAGCTTGAAGGGAATCTGCTTCAAGTTGAGGATGATGTCGGTTGCGTCCTCAACCACGCCGGGAATCGACTGGAACTCGTGCAGGACGCCTTCAATCTTAACTGCGGTGACGGCCGCGCCTTCAATTGAAGACAGCAGCACGCGGCGCAATGCGTTGCCGATGGTGGTGCCGAATCCTCGCTCAAAAGGCTGGGCGTAAAAGCGGCCATATTTATCGGTTAATGTCTCGGTATCGGTCGCGAGACGCTTGGGTTTCTGAAAACCTCTCCAAAGAACCATTTTTCCTTTTTCCTTTCAACTCCGCTCCGTTTGGCGCCCGGGTGTTTCTACCCGGGGCTGGTTTGGTGCGGGCAATTGTCGCTGGGAGCTACTAGCTAGACCTACCTCGGGGTTAAAACCCCAAATGTCTTTTTCGTGCTTGCCCTGGATCTGCAGGGGCTAAAGTTCCGGCTAACAGCCAGCAGCTACTTGCTATACAACTCGACGATCAACTGCTCGTTGACCGGCAGGTTGATATCTTCTCGCTTGGGCAGGTTCAGGACGCGGCCTTTTAGGTTGTCGCGGTCCACTTCCAGCCAGTTGGCTACGGGTTGATGGCTGGCGTACTCGCGCGCGCCTTCCACCACGGTAAACTTGCGGGCCTTTTCACGGACCTGGATCTCGTCGCCGGTATTCACCTGGTACGAAGGTATGTTCACGCGTCGGCCGTTCACATCGATATGCCCGTGACGGACAATCTGGCGCGCCTGGCGGCGTGAAATAGCAAAGCCCAGCCGGAAAACCACGTTGTCCAGACGGCGCTCAAGCTGCTGCAAGAGCAGCTCGCCGGTTACACCCGGCTTGCGCGCGGCCTTTTCAAAGTAGTTGCGGAACTGGTTTTCCAGTGTGAAATAGATACGCTTGGTCTTCTGCTTCTCGCGGAGCTGGAGCCCATATCCTACGACCTTGGCCTTGCGGTCCTTGCCATGCTGGCCGGGAGCAAAGTTGCGCTTTTCTATGGGACACTTATCGGTAAAACACTTTGTCCCTTTAAGAAACAATTTCATGCCTTCGCGACGGCAAAGACGGCAGACTGCACCTTTATATCGTGCCAATTTTTTCTCCTTTAACTTCCAGTGACGATCGGTTTACAGGACTGGTATTCCCTTCATTCCCGATCCAAAACCATTGGGTAATTGGGTAATTTTGTAATTGGGTAAATTGAAAAATACGATAGAACCCAAATTACCCACTTACCCAATTCTACAATTACCAAATCTCTTCAGACTCTTCTCTTCTTCGGCGGGCGGCAGCCATTATGTGGGATGGGGGTCGCATCCTTAATGGAGCGAACCTCAAGCCCGGCGGCGGCGAGCGCACGGATGGCCGACTCGCGCCCGGAACCGGGGCCGTTCACCTTCACATCCAGAGAGCGCATGCCATGTTCACGCGCCTGATTGGCGGCGTTCATGGCCGCCTGCTGGGCGGCAAACGGAGTGCCTTTACGCGAACCCCGGAAACCCAGCGATCCAGCGCTCTTCCATGCCAGCGTGCGGCCTTCGCCATCCGCAATCGTGACAATCGTGTTGTTGAAGGAGGCCTGGATATGAGCGATCCCGTGAGGGACGTTCTTCCGCTCTTTCTTTTTAAAGACCTTCTTCTTACCTTTTGGACCGCTGCCTTTTGTTCCGGCGGCTGCGCCGGCTGCTGCCTTTGCCATGTTTTATCCCTCTTAGATACTCGTTGCTCGGGCTGTTTGCCCTTGCCTTGAGCTTGGTGCTCTTGGCTTTTGCTACTAGCTGCTGGCTCCTAGCTGCTAGCTTTTAAAATCACCGGGGCTAAAGCCCCTTTTTTGTTCTATGCCTTTAACACGGCCCTAAAGGGCCGTTCTTCCACCGGGGCCCGACAGAACCATGCCACTGGACAGGCCGTTCTTTCACGGAAGGGCCGATGCACCGAATAGCTAGTAGCTAGCGGCTAGAAGCCAGAAGCTGCCCTATGTCTTGGCTGCTGCCTTCTTCTTGTTGGCGACCGTACCTTTGCGTGGGCCCTTGCGGGTGCGGGCATTGGTATGGGTGCGCTGTCCGCGAACGGGAAGGCTGCGGCGATGGCGGAACCCGCGATAGGACCCGATTTCAATCAGCCGCTTGATGTGCATGGAGATGTCCTTGCGCAGGTCACCTTCCACGCTGCCTTCTTCTTCGATGACCTGACGGATGCGGTTCACCTCATCCTCATTCAGGTCCTGGACTTTCTTCATGCCTTCAACGTTCGCCGCGGAAAGAATCCGTTTGGAGCGCGAATTGCCGATGCCGTAGATATAAGTCAGCGCGATGTCCACGTGCTTGTTACGCGGGAGATCGACGCCTGCAATACGAGCCATGTTTTCTCCTAAATCAGTGTTGACCGGTCCAGCAGAATGGTCTTGCCCTGAATCTTCGACCGGTCGGGAATTTGTAATTTCTAATTTGTAATTTGAAAACAAAATTTCAAATTACCAAATTACAAATTTGTTTATCCCTGTCTTTGTTTATGTTTCGAGTTCTCGCAGATCACCCGCACCACACCTTTGCGGTGGACGATCTTGCACTTGTCGCAAATCTTTTTTACCGATGCTCTGACCTTCATAGTTTCCCAATTCTGCGGCGCAGCCTTCGGCGGCGCTCGAAAATCATTTATACCGATACACAATCCTGCCGCGTGTCAGGTCGTACGGCGAAAGCTCCACCGCAACCTT
>DATMMY010000280.1:0-8699 GCA_035569515.1 Candidatus Solibacter sp.
GTAATTGGCTGGCCCTTCATTGAGCCGGAGGTATCGAGTAAGAGAACGCAAGGGCACCTGGGTTCCGGATTTTCAGCAAACTCCGTGGCGCCAAATGGGACTTGTTCGGCGATGGTAGACATCAGTCTTCCTCCATAAAAACTCTTATTTACCAACTTGGTGCACGTTAAGATGCCAGGTAAAGAGAGAGTTGCTGCCCGCATTGGCCTAAAGGCTGTTGGAGCATGGACCAAATTCAGTTGAGAGAGGAGCAACCATTTTGGATGTGTAGCGTTTTCTGTGCGGTATGGAAACTTAAGCACTCAGCATTCAGCGGTCGGCATTCAGACAAACCATGGCCTTCCGCTCCACATGATTACTGCTCCCATATCTCCCGTATGACGAGCAAACTGGGTCAGAAATTTCATGCGTGAGGATTGAAGTTCTCCGGACAGGCAGGAATAGATGAAGGCCGGAACAGAATTGTTCAATGTTTTCACCACCACGCACGCCACGTGAGGCGTTGGCTGCCGCTTATAATTAACAGTTTCGAATGAATACCAGAGTCTTGCCCTCTCCAGCATCTCAAGCCCACTCCCTCGACACTCCTGTCGGAAGGCACAGGCTTTTTATTTTCCTGGTGGTACTTGCGTGGCTGATCGTTTACGCGGGCAGCCTGTTCCAGCCACCACTGCTCGACGACGCCGACACCGTTCATGCCGAAGCGGCGCGTGAGATGGTCCTCCGCAACGACTGGGTCACGCTGCATATCAACGACGGCTTCCGTTACCTGGAAAAGGCGCCCTTGATGTACTGGACCGTCGCGGCCAGCTTCAAGCTGTTTAGCGTCCATGACTGGTCGGCGCGCCTGCCAATTGCCCTGGGCGTGCTGGCGTTGCTTCTGGTGGTATACCGCTTAGGGCGCCGTGTTTACGGGGAAGAAGGCGGGCTTTATTCCGCTTTGGCATTGGCCACGGGTTTCGGGCCATTTATCTTCACCCGCATTCTCATTCCGGACATGATGGTGGGACTCTGGCTTGCCCTGGGGTTCGATTTCTTCCTCACAACTTTGGAGCAGGAAGAGCCTTCGCGCTGGCTGTGCTGGGGAATCGCGGCCACCATGGCCCTGAATGTGCTCAGCAAAGGCCTGATCGGGTTGGTCTTTCCCATTGGCACGATTGTCATTTATCTGGTTCTGACCCGCAACCTCCGCCATCTCCTTAAATTGAGATTGTTTTCCAGCTTTCTGGTCTTCCTGGCCATTGCCGCGCCCTGGCATTTGCTGGCCGGCTTTCGCAATCCCGCGCAAGGACAAGCCAGAGGATTTTTCTGGTTCTATTTCATTAACGAGCATCTTCTTCGCTATCTGAACAAGCGCTATCCCAACGACTATGACACGTTGCCATTGCCGCTGTTCTGGGGACTGATGCTGGTTTGGCTAATGCCATGGACCGCATTTATGTTTCAAGCGCTGGGACAGGTGCCGCATAGAGTTTCAGAATGGCAGGCAGGACTCACTCAAAAACAGCGAGGAACACTGCTGTTCGCGCTGTGGATGCTGCTGGTGCTGCTGTTTTTTAGCTTCTCCAGCCGCCAGGAGTATTACGTGATCCCCGGCATACCCGGGCTGGCTCTCCTGATTGGAGGATGGCTGGCGCGCGAAACCGCTTCTGACCCGTCCAGCGGCGAGCGCCGCTCGGGGCGCATCTCGTCGGCGGTGCTGATGGCAACCGGCATAATAGCCTGCGTGGTGGCGGTCACGTTGGCGGTGCAAGCCCAAGCGCCACCTCCAAATTACGATATTGCCGAACTGCTCAAAAAGAATCCCGAGGCTTACAAGCTCTCGTTTGGACATTTTCTGGATCTCACGCCCCAGGCCATGGGAGCTTTCAAGGTCCCACTGCTGGTCACAGGAATCGCCTTTGCCTTAGGCACAATCCTCAACTGGCTGCTGCGCCGATCCAACCGTACTTTTCCGGCAAATTTAATACTGGCGGCGATGATGGTGGTGCTGCTGCATGAGGCCCACACTGGTCTGGTGATCTTTTCGCCAGTGCTCTCTTCCAAGGTCCTGGCCGAGGCGATTGAGAGTCACTGGAAACCAGGAGACGTGATTGAAGACAACGGCGACTACGAAGCCGCATCGAGCGTGAATTTCTATACTCATCACCAGATGCGGATTTTGAACGGACGCCGCGCCAACATCTGGTATGGATCGACTTTCCCAGATGCGCCACCGGTTTTCGACGACGACCAGTCATTTGAAAAGCTCTGGCATTCCAGCGAGCGCATCTTCTTCTGGACAGAGGAAGACACCATTCCGCCCTACATCAAGAGTTCAGGTTATTGCGAGTTGGCCAAGTGGGGAGGCAAGCTGGTTCTTACCAATGAACCGACACTTTGTCGGGCCCGGGATCAGACTCGCTGACCAACTCTGGTTCCCCAGAATGAACAGGACGAATCTTGCCGTCTTCCAGGAGGAAGACCTCTCCGCGCCAGTGGACCTTGCGTCCGGCAAAACTTGCGAACCACACCCAGAAAGCGACCAGGTCGCGCAGCGGCACAAGCCAGAGCCGGCTGACGATGGAAGGATCGTGTACAACACGCATTCCAACCTGAATGGCAACTGCCGCCCGCAACACAGAAGCCGCAGCCAGCGCCAGCCACGACCACCATGCGCCCGCCGAAAGCAGGACGGAGACAATGGCCCAGGGCAGCCCAAAAGTAAGCAGGATGCCGATGTAACCCCTGCGCCGTGAATCGCGCGTGCTGCGCGCCCAGCGCATCTGGTGCTCAAAGAACTGGCGGAAACTGTAAGCCGGCAGGTGGGTTTCGACCACCAAATCGACCAGCACAACTTCAAAGCCCGCTTTGGAGATGCGGTTTCCCGACTCGAAATCGTCGGCCAGGTAGTCCACAATCGGCTGCAGCCCGCCAATAGCGTTCAGCGCCGTGCGGCTCATGGCCAGCGTGGAACCCAGCGCAAAGTGAATTCCATTTTCAATCTGCCGTGCCGCCAGCACGCCTGCAAAAAAGTCCGTGCTGATGCCAATCGATTCCAGCTTGGAGCCGATGGTGTTGGCCGCGATCCCGTTGTAAGGACAGGTCACCATGCCAACCTGCGACCGGCCGAAAGGCGCCATCACCCGGCGGAGATAATCCGGGGGAACGAAGATATCACTGTCATTGATGATGAGGTGCCCGTATCGGGCGTAAGGCAGCATCTGCACCACATTGCTGGTCTTGCGATTGTTGCCCAGCACTTCAGGGCAGACGACCAACCGGATCTTGCAACTCGGAAATTCCCGCATGAGCTGGTGCACGGCCTCAACGGCGGGATCGTCCGCGTCATTTACGCCGAAGATGATCTCGTACTCCGGATAATCCTGCACACAATGACTGGAAAAGCTCTCATACATTTGCGGGTCAACGCCCCGCAAGGGTTTGAGGATGGAGACGGGCGGGGTGAATTCCGGGTGCGGCTTGCGGCTGTCGCGCAGAAAAGTGCGCACGCTCCGCAGGCAGAGCGCATAGAAACCCATGCCGCACAATGCCAATACTGCGGCGACGAAACCAGGCAACTGATTCAACATGAAACGGAAATCAAAATGTTCCCCTCTATTCTATGCTACGCCGGTTCCCGACTCTACCTTAGGCCTGCAAGATCCTTTATTTTCAATGAGTCCGAGATGTTAGCATTTCTTTACAAGGAATTTAGCAAAATGTTTTTATGCGTATTGCGGCACCCTGAGCAGCCGAGCCCACAAAACTAAAATTCTTCACCGCAAAGGGCGCGAAGGACGCAAAGGAAACGACACCTTTGAAACACCCATGGCGTCGACTTAGTAACCAGATGGAACCGATAACCAAAAACCTTTGTTGGGCGTATCGGTTCCGGAGTTCGTAAAACGCATCAAGCAGGCCACGGGAAACATCTATAATATGAAGTGCTGATAGCAGGTCGGATGGTCGCTGTCTTCGCAAGAAGAGAGAGGAAAGTCCGAACTCCGCAGAGCAGTGTGCCGGATAACGTCCGGGATGACGGGTTCAAGCCCGTTAGACGGAAAGTGCAACAGAGAACATACCGCCTCGGCCGTCAAGGTCAGGGTAAGGGTGAAAAGGTGCGGTAAGAGCGCACCGCTCGCGCAGTAATGCGCGGGGCACGGCAAACCCCACACGGAGCAAGACCAAATAGGGAGGGAGTTGCGCGAAAGCGCATGCGTGCCTGCTCGGTGCGCAAAACCTTCGGGTAGGTCGCTTGAGCCATTCAGCGATGAATGGCCTAGAGGAATGACCGTCACGGCGGCAACGCCGTACAGAATTCGGCTTACAGATCTGATATCGCTTGCGGGCCCTCACGTTCGAAAGAATGTGGGGGCCTTTCAACGTGAATCACGGATTGCCAGAATTACATAACTGCCAAAATTGCCATAACTGAAAGCCTATACCCCCTGCGCTTTTCGTCGCCACAGGGTTCCTTCGCCTTCGCTTAGTCAAGAGAAGAATGAAACGCCAGAACTCACGATGCCGATCTTGCCAGTTCCACTGCGCGCACTAACGCCTTTGTCTTGTTGAGACACTCTTCGTATTCGCTCTCGGGAATCGAATCGGCAACAATTCCGGCGCCGGCCTGTATATAGGCTTTCTTGCCCTTCATGAGCATGGTGCGAATGACGATGCAGGAATCCAGGTTCCCGGCAAAATCGGCATACAAGACAGAGCCTCCGTAGATTCCTCGCCGCATGGGTTCCAGCTCTTCCAGTATCTCCATGGCCCTCACTTTAGGCGCTCCGGTCAGGGTACCGGCGGGGAAGCAAGCTGCAAATGCGTCCACGGCGGTCAAGTCCTGCCGCAAAGTTCCCTCGACTGCCGAGACCAGGTGCATCACGTGAGAGTAGCGTTCCACAAACATCAGGTCGCGCACTTTCACGGAGCCGTATTCGCTTACGCGGCCGACGTCATTGCGCCCAAGGTCCACCAGCATCACATGTTCGGCGCGTTCTTTTTCGTCGCCCCGCAGCTCCTGCTCCAGTCTCCAGTCTTCCGCCTCGTCCTTGCCGCGCTTGCGGGTTCCGGCAATCGGACGGTATTCAAGTTTGCGACCAGTTACGCGCACCAGCATCTCCGGGGAAGAGCCCAGCACATTCATCTCCCCCATGCGCAAGAAGTACATGTAAGGCGAGGGGTTCACGCGGCGCAGGGCGCGGTAAATCTGCAGCGGCGTCACGCCAGGCTCGAGTTCCAGCCGGAGCGAAGGCACTGTCTGAAACACATCGCCAGCGCTAATGTACTCTTTGATCTTTTCCACCCGGCGCATGAAATGCTTCTTGCTCACGGAAATATCAACCTTCAATTTCCCGGGCCGGGACTTTGCGGGCGAAAGATATTTCCTGGGAAGCGGAGCGCCAAGCTGTTTTTCAATCCGCTCGATGTCACGGACGGCCTGTGAATAGGCCGCCCTAGGAGACTGCTGCCGCACATTGGCCGTGGCAACGATATAGATCTCATGGCGCACGTGGTCAAAAGCCAGCAGCCGGTCAAAAAACATGAGGACACAGTCCGGGGATTTAAGGTCGTCCTTAGCCAGACTGGGAAGCTTTTCCAACTGGCGCACGGAATCGTAGGAAAAAAATCCCACTGCGCCCGCCGTGAATGGTGGCAGCCCGGGTACATGCGCGTGCTTATGTTCGCGCAGCAATTTATCAAGAACGGAAAAGACCGTTCCTTCCATGCGCTGTTTGCGCCCCCCCTGTTCCAGTACAACCTGATCGTCCTGGGCACGCAGAATCATGTACGGACGTGCGCCGAGAAAGGTATACCGGCCCACCTTCTCCCCGCCCTCCACCGATTCGAGTAGGAAGGCGTTCGGCTCTTCCGCAGCAATACTCAGAAACGCTGAAACCGGGGTCCGCAGATCCGCGGCTACGGTCTTTGCCAAGGGAACCAGGGTGGCCCCCTCAGCAAGGCGGGAAAACTCTTTGTAATCGGGAACTAGCATGGAAGAACCATATTAAAACAGATTTGAAATCGACAATTTCTAATTGAGAGTCAAAACTCGCGCGGGTGCGAAGAAAAACCGGGGACGCAGAGCAGGGTCAATTAATTTGGTTGGGGTAAGAAAAATGCGGGCGTCATATCCACTTTGACGCCCGCGCTGAGCTTCTTGCTTGAGGATTTTATCTACGGCACTCTGATGCGTTGCCCGGTGAACTCAAATTGGCCCACGACGGTTCCGCCGCTGCCTTGAGGATCTGCATCGATGCCGAAATTTGTCAGGATGAACTCACCCTTGATCGTGTCCTTGGGTTGCTTCGCATCAAAGGTGTAGTCCAAGCGGTTGATGCCGGTGCTTGGGAAGGTGAAGTCGATCGTTCTGCCAGTCGCCCCTCCTTTGCATCCGCGCCTCTTCCATGCGCCTAACTGGCTGCTGAACAGAGATGCTGGCCCGCCTTGCCCTGAATCAACCGAGGACATCGTGCCGTCGCGGTGCAAAGTAATTACTGCTCTTTCGGTTACGTTGACAGTCGTTCCGTATTTGGTGATGGTAACCAGGTAAGATCCGACCATGGCGTTACGGCCAGCGTGTCTGTGGTCATCATCACGGCTATGATCGCGGTCCCCGTCATGGCCAGAATCGCCATCTTTATGATCGCGGTCTTTATCACCATGATCACGATCTTTATCACTGTCCTGATCGCAATCCCGGTCTTTGTCCTTGTCTTTATCATCATCTCTATCTTTGTCTTTGTCCTGGTCACCATCATGTTTATCTTTATCGTTGTTGAATACAGGATGGGCAGCGGCCTTTTGAGGATGAATCATCATCCCGCCCAGGCCGGCAAGAAGACAAACACACAACACAGCGGAAAACGGTATAAAACGTTTCATTTACCTCCCCTTTCAATGCTGGCTTCCCGAACGCGCTTCAAGACATACATGGTTCTCTCGAATGAATCGAGAGTTCCGAAAATGAGAATGGTTTAATGAATCTCCTCTATATAGCGTTCCCATAATGGGAACATTGGGATTCACTCACCGAAACGAAGTATACCCGGTTCGCATTTCCTGACATAGTTCTTTTGTAGTCCAATTGCCCCTTGTGTGCTTACGATTGGACAATCATGTGTCTTGCCCTTTAGTAACCACCAAAAATTGTGCACAAACGCAGGTCCTGCAAAAGATGCTCGTTTTCTATGCCTCTCGCCTCAGATTTAGGTTCAGCGACCGATAGTAGGCGCAAGAACCACTGGTACATAAGCAGATACTTCAATATTGAGATGTCATTGACTGCCAGGGGCTTATTTGGACTATACTTCTCAAAATTGGTTCCCCGAAGTGAGGCGAAATTCTTCCGGTCTCTGACTTCTTTGGATCGGGGGACAGAACTTCTCAGGCCACAGGTGAACGCGGATGCTGGTCAGATTCTGGGGTGTTCGCGGTTCTACGCCGACTCCTCAGTCAGAAAACCTGCGCTACGGAGGCAATACCTCTTGCGTCGAGGTTCGCCTCAACGATCACATCTACGTGTTTGATTGCGGGACTGGATTCCGCAACCTGGGTAAGGAGCTTGTGCAGGAAGCCAAGGGAAATTCCATTTCCGCGCACATATTTCTTTCTCATTTCCACTGGGACCACATCCAGGGCATTCCATTTTTCACGCCGCTCTACACGGAAAGCGAAAGCCATTTTTTCTTTCACTCCTCCAATCGAACCCGGGGCCTGCAGCGGGCCATTGAAGAGCAGATGTCAGACCCCTATTTTCCGGTAAATATGAATGAGATGGCGGCCCACCGCCGGTTCTACAACATTGAAGAGGGCGAGACTCCGTTCGATGATTGCCTCATCAAGTCGATGTGGCTGAATCATCCCCAAGGTTGTCTGGGGTTCCGGCTGGAGGCACAAGGCAAGGTGCTGGTCTACGCCACGGACAATGAGCCGGGCCATCCTATATTCGACAAGAATGTCCGTAAATTGGCGGAAGGCGCAGACGTGTTGATCTACGACGCCCAGTATCTGCCGGAAGAATATGAGGCCAGCAAGCGCGGCTGGGGCCACAGCCATTGGCGCGAAGCCATCAACATCGTGATGGAGAGCGGGGCCAAAGAACTGATTCTCTTCCACCACGATCCCGACCACACAGACGAGTGCATAGACGCAGTCGTGAGCACGGCCCGCGAGCACTATGCCAAGGTCCGGGCCGCGTCTGAGGGGATGGAGATCCTTCTGTGAGAGCAATTGGCAAATAGCAATTGGCAATTGGCCAAAGTCGTATATCGCCTCAGCCAAAACAACGCCCAAGCCGCGACAAGCTCCAAAGCGCGATTTCTTTACTAGAGCGGTCCAGAGTGGGTGCAACTCGCCAGCTTTTTTACACCGGGGCTGTACTGCGAACACGGCTCCTTCGACTGCGCTCAGGGCAAGCTCTAAAGGGCCGTTCTCCCACCGGTGTCCCAGGATACAGCAACTATGGAACCGCTCTAAGGCTGCGGGGGCAAGCATTCTTCGGCTGAATGCTGCTGACTGACTGCTGAGTGCCGCAAAATAGCGACATGAAACCTCATGGCCGAGTACAATTGATGTAAAGGCATCGCGTCGCGCCAGTTCCTTATCTCAAGTTCGAGAGGTAAGATGCTGGATTCCCCCGGCCTTGTCTTGCCGTGTTACCCGTATCTATACTTTTCGATTGCCCTCAATTTCAGTTGGAGTACAAATGAAAACCG
>DATMMY010000281.1:0-9210 GCA_035569515.1 Candidatus Solibacter sp.
GGCGGGTTCGGTGCTGGGCTTGCGTCCATCGCACAGGCCGCCCAGCACGCAGGGTTCAAGAATAAAGTTGTTGTTGGTATCGGCCATATTGCCCAGGAAGTGCATGGCGACAATCGCTTCCACCGACTGGTAGTAAACCGCGGCGCTCACCGCGATGGGCCCCTTGGTGCCCGCCGGGACCACTACGGAGTACTGGTCAACTTTAACTACGTTTCCAGGATTGCCCCGGGGGCTGATGCGCGTGTCGCGAAGGAACGAGTCGTCGAAGAGATCTCCATTGCCGTTTTTGTCTTCAAAGATCGGCAGCGCCGTGGAATTATTCTTGTCGATCACCTTTCCATTCAGATCAACCGGCAGGCCCTGGCTGTTCACTTTCAGGTTGCGCGGCCGCGCGTAAGGCAGATCAAGCGTAGGACACTCTTTGCCCTTCTTGTCGGTACCCAGGGTGGCAATGGCCTTGAACTGGAGCGAGTAAGGATCGGCCGATCCTGCGGGAATCTTCCAATCGCAGCCGGGGAAGTTGGGATCAACCATTTCCGCGGTTGTCAGGTTGCCCACTCCAGTTGAGGTGCGCTTCCAAACCTTGTCGTAGATCTGCAGCTCTTTGCCGGTGGCCAGATCATAGGCATGCAATGCCAGCCACGCGGTGCGTCCTTCGGGGAAACCCGTGGGGAACTTATGACCGCTGCCGGTGTTCTGGATGGCGATGGAAATCGGAACCGAAGTATTGGCCTGCGCGGTGGCCGGTCCCTGCATGTCCATGTTGAGGACGTGGCGCAGGCGGTCCCAGGCGAGGCGGACTTGTTGGGAGTAGACTCCCTTTCTCTCCAGGTGCGTCCAGTAGCCCCGAGAGTAGAGGCTCTTTTCGTCCGCGGAAGAGAAGCTGAAGTTCGACAGTTCAGGATAGGGCGCTACATTCCCTGACTGGTCTACATCTTTGCCGATCAGCCGCGTGATGTAAGCGTTGCCGCCAACGAAATGATGAGTAAAGAAAGGATGTGGCTGGCCATCGTTGGCCACTGCATCGCTGGGTGGCGGAAGCGGCTGGCCATCCTTATATAAGGTGTTGGCCGTTCCGGGCTGCCCGTAGTCTTGCTGCATGTGGCAGCTCTGGCAATCACGCTTGAATTTGGGATCGTAGTTCTTGTTGCCCGGACGCTCGGCATAGACGCTGTTGGCCCACTCCGTATACGTGCGCTCAATGGGGAAACCGCCTACCCAATGTCCCAGCGGATTCTTGATGGGCAGTGCGTTGGTTACGTCGTGGCAGGCCGCGCACATTTCCGCGCGGACGAACATCGCCTGATGGAACCCTTTGTGCTTGGAGGGATCAATCTGCTGGTAAGGAATCTCCTGCTTAAAGATCCCGCTCGTATATTCGTCCTTCTGCCCTGGCTGCGTATTGGCCGCCAGCGGTCCGAACCTTTCGGGGAAGGTGATGGCATGGGGTGAAAGGCGATAAGAGCCGGCCCCGATGCTATAGCCCAGATTCTGTTTGGTCTTGTCCGGCACATCGTAGATATCTTGCTTCTCGCGGGGTAGAGCATCTGTCCGGGCCTGGGCGCTGGGAACAGGCGTGTACTTGGAATCAACGTGCACGTAGTTGTGCCAGGGCGTATCGCGGGTCTCGGCAAAGGTGTGGCAGACTGCGCAGATGATTCCGCTCTTTCCCGTTTCGGTGTTCCGATACTGTGGATCAAGAGTGGCAAAGGCGATTCCCGTCCCGTTGTCCGAAGTAGGATTGAAGTTGGGATCGACCATGGCGTTCTCAAGGCCGGTCTTTGCATCCACCTTCACGTTGCGCAGCGGAATGTTGTCCGTGTAGTTCGTGGGCATGTGGCAGCGGGAGCAGAAAGCGTCGAGCAATGATCCGGGCCGCGAGACCTTGTATTTCTCCGTGCCGATATCAAAGGTTGAAGAGCATTCGCCCTTGTTGGCAAATGGGTTGTGGGTCGCTTTGTCCGTGCCGTCCGGCGGTTCCGGGGTGTCGCATTCGCCGTGGGCGGAAACCGCTTTGGAAAGAGCAAAAAACGCCGCGCGCCAGATGGGATCGCGCCAGGAGTTCGACATCATGGAGCCGTTCCACTCTTCAAAGATTTTCTGGTGGCAGGTCTGGCACTGGCCAGGATTGTCCTCTTGCGCCCAATGGTCTTCATAGGGCGGAGCAATGGCCTTGGCTTCCTCATAGTTATAAGGAGCTGCCTCAGGCAGGCGGTTGGGAATATCGTTGCGGTTGATGTTCGGTTGATACACCAGCGCGCTCACCGCGACTACAGTGACTACCAGAATAATTGCTTTAAAAGCTTTCATAATTGCTCGACTCCAAAAACCTCACCGTTAATGAGCATGTTCCACTTGCATTTCAGCCAGCAGGATGGGGTCGTTCATAGCCACCAGCGGGGCCTGGGCAAGGCTGCGGGTAAAAATGAAATACAAAAGTCCGGCATAACCTGCGGCAATCGGGAGCTCCAGCAGGATCTTCGGCGAGTCCCACTGCGCAGGCATGATGAGCATATAAAGGTCCAGCCAGTGTCCGCAAAGGACCAAAACGCAAATAGCTTTGAGCACCTTGGGAGTGCATTTGGCTTTGACCGAGATCAACGCCAGAAACGGCACAACCCAGTTCACCACCACGTTGAGCCCAAAAAAATACAGCCACGGCGAATGGGTGCGCTTCACGAAGTGAGTAACTTCGTCGGGGATGTTTCCGTACCAGATGAGCAGATACTGGCAGGTCCAGATGTAAGCCCAGAAAGTCGAAAACGCGAAGAGCAGTTTTCCCAGATCATGAATCTGGCGGTCTGAAATCCAATCGCGAAGAGGGCTGTGCTCGCGCAGGAAAAGCGTGGCCAGAGTCACCGCCGCTATGCCCGAAACGAACAGGCCGGCAAAGGTGTAAACGCCGGACATGGTGCTCGACCACTTTGGCTCCAGCGAGATAATCAGGTCGTAAGAGACCACCGTGAAGGACAGCGCAAAGACAATCACAAACACCGGGGTCAAACGATTGAGCCGGTTATGGATGGCCATGTTTTTCCCGGGACTGCGGTCCTGCTCCAGGGACCATCTTCGGAACAGCCATCCAAAGACTACCCACAGCAGAACGCATACCACCAGTCGCGAAAAAACAAAGGGTACCTGCAGATAAGCTACGTGACCGGCAATCACCTTGCCGTTGACCAGGGGCTCATGGGCAAAGATGCTGGGATCGCTCCAGGGAAATACCCAATGACGGCCAAAATAAAGCACCAGCAGCAGAATGGCGCCATAAGGGAGCGCCGCCATGAACGCTTCCGGAATTCGCCGCAGGCTGGCAGACCAGCGCGCGCCCGTCAGCCGTTGCGTACTGATGAAAAACAGGCCCGAGAGCGCCAGCGACGCAAAATAAAAACCGTTGAGCAGCAGGCTGGGCCATGCGCGCTTGGGATCGGCAACGATGCCATAAGCCGCCACCACTACCCCCACGGCGATCAGAACCAGCGCAACGGTCCGGTGACGTGACGAAGGCGCAAATGTAAGGTCTTGATTCAGATTCATTGACTTCTCCGATCACCCGAAAAGGAGCCTGCACTGAGGTGTGCCGAAATGTTCCCCCGATCACCCGATGAACCGATCACCCGATCGCCCGATTCTTTGATTCCCTGAAGGGAGGTTCGCACGTAGGTCACAATTTTCCAGCGCTCGTCAGCGCTAAGCTGGGAGGCATAGGAGGGCATCTTGCCTGCGCCCATCGTAACCACGTGGAAGATACGTCCGGGCTGATAGTCCAGCAGGCGCTTATCCATATAAGACGGCGGTGGGGGTATCTTGCTTGAGATAGGGCCATCGCCTTTGCCCTGCTCTCCGTGGCAAACCTGGCAGTACGTGAAGAAAAGCGCCTTGCCTTCTTCCAGAGTTTGGGGCGTGGCGTGATATGGATTCTGGAGTTCGCGGCCAGCGCGCGCAGCCTCTTCGTCTCCTGGCCCATAGTGAAAAGGCTTGTAGCCTCGGGAGATGGTTCCAGCAACCGGAAGCTGGAGCGTGAGCCCATCCCGGGTCACTGAGTTAGGCGCAAAGGCTTTGTAGGCAGGATCTCTGGCCATGTCCGGCATGTATTCGTAGGCGCGGTCTTTCTGTGTGGCGCCGCACCCGGCCAGCGAAATCGCCATAACCAGGACTGCTGCGCGGCAAATAAGAGTTTGCAGAAAAAGTCTTTTTGCGTCTGTCGATTTGAAAGGGCACGGCTTCAGCCGTGCCGCAAGCCGCTGAAAATACATCCGGGGCTTCAGCCCCTGAGGTAATAATTTCGATGACGAAAGCCTTTTTCCGCAAGCTGAAATAAGACGTCTCACAGTTCGGCCTCCTTTTCCTGGACCCGGTCTGCACCGCTCTGCTCCAGCAGTTGGCGGGCGCGCATGGCATCAAAAGATGCGTCCTTCTTGCGCAACACCAACGCGAACTTATTGTTGGTTACGCCCTCCGCAATCAATTGCTCTTTCTTGCCCGGATACAAGCGGGCTTTAATGAACAAAGCGGCCACCGTGGAAAGCCCTCCCAGCAGCACTGTAAGCTCAAAGGTAATGGGAAGAAAGGCCAGCGTGGAGTTGTTCGGCTTGCCGCCCACGTTCAAAGGCCAGTCCAGCACGGAAGTGTAGAACTGGAGGATGAGCGCCCCCATCAGCGCGGAAAGTCCCACAATGAACGTGACCCACGGCAGGCGGCTGTGGCGAATTCCCATGGCCTCATCCAATCCGTGAATCGGATAGGGAGCATACACGTCGTAGACCTTGAAGTTTTCGCGGGTGGTGGCCTTCACGGCTTTCACCAGGCTATCGGCATCGGAAAACGTGGCTACTACAAAATTAGGCATGGGCCGTCTCCTTCTCCGCTTCGTCATCGCTCAGGGCGATCTTGTGCGCGCCGTGTCCAACCACACCTTTGATCTCCCACATGGCAATCATCGGCAGCACGCGGATGAACAGCAGGAAACAGGTGAAGAAGAGTCCGAAGCTTCCAATCAGAATGGCGATGTCAACCTTGGTGGGATAGAACATGCCCCAGCCGGAAGGCAGAAAGGCGCGATGCAGCCCAACCACAATAATCACGAAGCGCTCAAACCACATGCCGATGTTCACCAGGATCGAGATGATGAACAGGAAGGCCACGCTGGAGCGCGCCCGCTTGGACCAAAGCAACTGCGGAGTAATTACGTTGCAGAGGACCATGAGATAAAAGCACCACGCATAGGGCCCGGTTGCGCGATTGATGAAGTGATATTGCTCGTAGAGATTGCCGCCATACCAGGCCACAAAAAACTCCGTCAGGTACGCATAGCTCACAATCATTCCGGTAAGCATCAGCACCTTGGCCATCATGTCCAGGTGGCGCATGGTGATGTAACGCTGCAAATGCATGGTCTGCCGCGTGATGATCAGCAGCGTCAGCACCATCCCAAAGCCTGAGTAGATGGCCCCGGCCACAAAGTAGGGAGGAAAGATGGTGGTATGCCATCCCGGCACCAGGGAGGTGGCGAAATCCATACTCACAATGGAGTGGACGGAGAGCACCAGCGGCGTGGCCAGTCCGGCCAGGACCAGGCTGACGATCTCATAACGCGACCATGTACGGTGTGAACCATTCCATCCCAGGCTGAGCAGGCGGTAGGCAAATTTCTTGATCCCGCCCTTGGCGCGGTCACGCAGGGTGGCCAGATCGGGAATCATTCCCAGGTACCAGAACACCAGCGAGATGATGAGATAGGTGTTGATGGCAAAGACGTCCCAAACCAGCGGAGAGCGGAAGTTGACCCACAGGGGGCCGCGCAGGTTGGGATAAGGAAAGATAAAGAACGCATCCCAGGGCCGGCCCATATGGATGCCGGGGAACATGGCGGCGCACAACACGGCAAAAATGGTCATGGCCTCAGCCGAGCGGTTGATTGAGGTCCGCCACTGCTGCCGGAAGAGCAACAGAATGGCAGAGATCAGCGTGCCCGCGTGGCCGATACCAACCCAGAAGACGAAGTTCGTAATATCAAACGCCCAGCCCACGCTGTTGTTGAGTCCCCAAAGGCCAATGCCTTTAGCAATGAGCCAGGTAACCATTGCTCCCAGATTCATTAAGGCAAGGAAGGCGATGCCAAAGCAGATCCACCATCCTTTGCCGGGGCGCGCTTCCAAAGGGTGCGCAATGTCGTCTGTGATGTCATGCAGAGCAGGGTGTCCGTCAACCCATCGCGGCGGCGGAAGTACCTGCGGCTGAACTCCGCCGGTGGCTAGTGGTGCGCCTGTAATTGTGGTGGTGCTCATGGGACTCCTTACGCTTCCTTCGTATTGCGGACCTTTTTGAGGTATCCAACATTGGGCCGTGTTCCCAACTCTTCCAGAACCTGGTAGTGCCGCTGGCCGCGGCGCAACTGCGAGGCCCGGCTGTTGGGATCTTTCAGATCTCCAAAGACAATGGCTTCCGTGGGGCAGGCTTGCTGGCAGGCGGTCTTGATTTCGCCGTCCGCGAGTTCGCGCTTCCCCTGCAGCGCAATGTTCTTGGCCAGTTGAATTCTCTGGACGCACAGGCTGCACTTCTCCATCACGCCCCTGGAGCGCACAACCACATCAGGATTCAGCACCAGGCGGCCCAGCGGGCTTTCCATGTTGAAATCAAAGGCAGGATTATCGGTGTAGTTGTACCAGTTGAAGCGCCGCACTTTGTACGGGCAGTTGTTGGCGCAGTAACGGGTCCCAATGCAGCGGTTGTAAACCTGCTGGTTAATGCCTTCCGAACTGGTGGTGGTGGCCAGCACCGGGCACACAGTCTCGCAGGGAGCATTGGCGCAATGCTGGCACATCATGGGTTGGTGGACGGTGACCGGTTCTTCCGCCGAGCCGCTGTAATAGCGGTCAATCCGGATCCAGTGCATGATGCGGGTGCGCTCAATCTGGTCTTTGCCCACCACTGGAACATTGTTTTCCGCCTGGCAGGCGATCACGCAGGCCGAGCAGCCGGTGCAGGCGTTCAAATCAATCGCCATGCCCCAGTTGTGCTCGCCTTCCGGCCGCTTCTCCCAAAGGTTGGGCAGTTCTTCATGCTCGGCCTCAGCCTGTCCCAACTCTTCCATGCTGATTTCCTGAACAATCGGGCGCCCTTCCATGGAGAAGTGCTCTTGCGTGGTGGCCAGACTTGCTTTCTTTCCGGTCTTCTCGAGAGCTGCATTGGAGGCTGAATTACGGCGGACTCCCTGCGCAATCGAGGTCAACGGGAAGGCGTTGCCGCCTACATCCTGTCCGCACTTTCCAACCGCTTTTCTTCCGTAGCCGAGCGCAACGGAAATAGTCCGCGACTCCTGGCCGGGTTGAACAAAGACCGGCAATTCCACCTGGCCGCTGTCCGTCTTAATGGAGACAACGTCGCCTTGACTCAGGCCAAGTTTATCGGCGAGTTTCGGCGCGATCGCGGCAAAGTTTCCCCAGGTAACTTTGCTGATGGGCTCCGGTAGCTCCTGGAGCCACGGATTGTTGGCATGGCGTCCGTCGCGCATGGGAACACTTTCATAGAAGTGGACTTCATAGCGGTCATCGTGACGCGCGCCTACAGCTTGCTTGTTCTCGTCCAGAATGTTCTTGGCTGCTGTCTTCCAGTCGCCATGGAAGGTGGCCGCGGAAGCGTCCGCTTTGGGCGGAAGCACGACCACGCCCGACTGCAATGAAGCGTCCCAGAAGGAGTCAAAGCTCTGCGCTTCTTTCTGCCGTGGCAGCATGTTGCGCTTCCAGTGGTCGCGCACATAGGCATAGAAGTTGGCTTCTTTCCCGGCCCATTTCAGCAGGCTCTCCTGGGCTGCGCGGGTCTGAAACAGCGGCGCAATCAGAGGCTGGGAAAGACTGAAGTAGGAATCCACCGGCTCCGCATCGCCCCAGGCTTCCAGGAAATGATGGTCGGGACAGATGGCCTGCGTGTGCGAGCTGGTTTCATCCCGGCGGTCGGCAAAAGAGATTGAGAGTGCGACTTTGTCCATCGCCTTCAGGAACTGGTCGGCGGCAGGATAGTCATATCCGGGATTCACACCGTACAGGATGAGCGCATGAATCTCGCCCCGGTTCATCTCTTCCACCAGATTGGAAAGCGCCTTGTCGTCCCCCGTGCGCTGCAGCGACGGACGCGCGATATCCACGGTCTTGCCGATATTGCCCAACAGGAAATTCAAGGTGTTCACTACCACCTGGAGGGAAACATCCTGAACGCCGCTCACCACCAGCGATTCGCCGCGATGCTTCCAGAGCTCGTCGGCTACCGCATCCAGCTTCTTAGGATCGGCCAGCGCCTCAGGCCCTTCGGGAACTCCCGCGACTCCGGCCTTTGCGGAGATACGCCGCAGCAGGCCCACAGCAACCGGGCCCAGATCGGAAGGAGCAACGGCCACGCGGACGTCGGCATTGCTTCCGGTAACCGATAACCCCGGCTCAAACTGGATGTGCAAGGACCTGTCCGGTCCGGTCTTGCGCGTGGCGCCATACTGCCGCGCAAACTCCACCGGCGAGAGCCACGTGCCCAGGAAGTCGGCATCGATCCCCACGATCACCCGGGCCTTATCGAAACTGTAGTGAGGAATTGCGGCGCGCCCAAAAGACTCCTGCTGCGCGGCGCGCAACGCGCTGTACGAAACCGCGTCATAGATCACGTGCCGGAAGTTGGGATTGCGCTTGCCCCACTCCGCAATGATCTCCAGGGTTGAAGGGCTTACGATGGTCCCGGAGAGCAGCACCACTTTGCGCTTGTCGGTCTCCGCGCCATGCAGGGCCTCCATGATGTGCTGGTCAACTTCCTCCCAGCTAACGTCTTTGCCCTGCCACTGCGGTCCGCGCAGGCGGGCGTCGTCATATAAGGAGAGCACCGTGGCCTGGCCGGTGGCGCAGGTCGCGCCGCCAAACAATTGCGATTGATCGTTGCCTTCAATCTTGATGGGCCGGCCGTCACGCTGCTTGACGAGCAGGCTGCACGCGGAGGCGCAGCCGCCGCACGTTGTGGCGTAAAAATTGGAGACGCCCGGAACAATCTGGTCGGAGCTCACCAGCAGCGGGATGGCCTGCTGCACCGGCGCGCGGCAACCGGCAGCGCCGGCAACCGCCAGGCTGAAACCCATCAGCGAAAGAAAATCGCGCCGCGAAGTTTCGAACGCGCCGCTCTGCTTTCCCGTAGCAGGATTCGGCCCAGGCAACCCACCGGGAAATTCTCCCGTGT
>DATMMY010000282.1:0-5578 GCA_035569515.1 Candidatus Solibacter sp.
GGCATCATCGGTTGTCCGGTCTTGCAGCCAAACGCCTTGCCAAACTCCGGCATGTTCTGCACCACGCCGTTCACCCTGAATTGCCGGGGAGAGTGCGGATCGGTTTGCACCTGCAAGCGCATCTGCTCCGGCCTGATGCTGCCGCACCAGCTTTGTCCGTGGGCCAGGAAGAACTGCTGGATAGGCGTATAGCCGTCTTGTTTTTGGTTTAAATCAATGTTCTTTCGCTTGGCGTCGGCGAGGAATGCCGCGAAAGCCAGCCTCAGGCCTCCGTTGTCTGCGGTGTTTTCGCCCAGAGTCAGCTTGCCGTTCACTTTTAGGTCGTCAATCGCGGTGAACGAGCTGTATTCTTTTACCTCGCAGTCGGTTTTCTCTTCGAATCTCTTTGCGTCTTCGGCGGTCCACCAGTCAGAGAGGTTTCCGTTGGCGTCAAACTGCCGTCCCTGATCGTCGAATCCGTGAGTCAATTCGTGGCCTACCACGCCGCCAATGTGTCCGTAATTCACGGCATCCGGGGCATTCTTGTCGTACAGCGGAGGCTGCAGGATGCCTGCGGGGAAGTTGATGTCGTTCATGCTGGGGTTGTAGTAGGCGTCTACGGTTGCGGGACTAATGCCCCACTCGCCTCGGTCTACGGGCTTGCCGATCTTCGCCAGTTGCCGCCGGTTCTCAAACTCAATGGCGCGGATGGTGTTCCCGAACGCATCATTGCGCACGACTTTCAGCTTGGAATAGTCGCGCCAATGGTCGGGATACCCGATTTTGTCGGCGACCGCATGCAGCTTTTCCTTGGCGCGCACCTTCGTGGCAGGGCTCATCCAATCCAGGGTGTCGATGTCGTGATCCATGGCCGCCTCAATGTCCCGTACCATTTGCAGCGTGGCCTGCTTGCTCGATGGCGGAAATTCCTGGGCCACGTAGACCTGGCCGATGGCCTCGCCCAACGCGCCATCGGTAGCGGCAACGCACCGCTTCCAGCGGGCCCGTTGCTCCGGCTGACCTCTGAGCTTCCGGCCGTAGAAGTCGAAAGCCTCCTCGTCGACCGGCTGGGGCAGCACCAGGCTCGGCGTGGAGTGGATGAGCTGCCAGCGTAAGTATGTCTTGATCGTGTCCAGGTCGGTGGAGACGAGCAGGGAATTTAAGCCTTTAAAAAATTCCGGATACGTGACGTTCAGTTCGCTCACCGAGGGAACGCCGGTATCCGTCAGGAAGCGGCTCCATGCGATCTCCGGAGCCAGCTTCGCAAGCTCGGATACGGGCATCATGTGATAGATCTTTTGGGGATCCCGTTGTGAAGTTATATCGAGGGATTCTTTCGCCAGGGCCGTCTCCAGTTGCATGATCTTCTGCGCGTCGCCGGCCGCCTTGTCTTCCGGCTCACCCAGAAGCTTCAACATGTTAGTGATGTGCTCAACATATTGCTTGCGGGTCTTCTGCGGCGTATCTCCGGTGCGGAAGTAGTAGTCGCGTTCCGGCAGTCCCAGCCCGCCCTGGTCCACAACCGCAATCTGCTTACGGGCGTCTTTGAAGTCCTGCTGCTCTCCGAAGTTGAGAAATGCTCCCACGCCAATCAACTGGTAGTGGGCCAGAAGCGCCGGTAAGTCCTGCTTGCTCTTGAGCGCCGCAATGCGGTCCAGCTCCGGCTGCAGAGGTTTCAGGCCCGGCTGGTTGATGGCCTCAGTATTCAGGCAGGATGCGTAGTAGTCGCCAATTTTCTGCTGGCTGGGGGTGCGGTTTGCGGTGGAAGCCGCCGCTTTGTCCAGCATGGAGTGCAGCACGTGCTCGGTATAATCGGCAATGATAGAGCCGGTTCCATACCCGGATCGATCGCTGGGGATGGGATATAGCTTGGAAAAATTTCCGCAGGAATACTGGAAGAAATCCACGCATGGATCGGCCGTGGTATCCATCAGCTCTTTGTCCAGCCCAGGCAACAGCTTAGGCGTCTTCTCGGCGCTATCATGAGAGGCCCCTGGCGCCTGCCCCATCAGCGTTGCGCACAACGCCGCTACCAGAATGATGGCTTTCATTGCTGAACTCGTCGAAGTTCGCCCAGTCATGTTTGTCCTTTCAGGTGTTGCGGGCTGTCGGTTTGTCGCTCTGCCTATAGTTGTATTGACGCTCGTACTCGATACTTGGTTATCAAGAGGCTTGAATCTCGTCGCGAATAGCTCACTGCCGGCGCAGAATGTCAGAAACCCAGACTTGGGCTCAGGTCCTCTTATTTGCCTTTCTTCCTCACATACAGCAGCTTATCCACTTCGGCGATAATCGTGCCCTCGGCGTCGGTGACTACCGTTTGAAATTGAGGCTCGACCTTGGCCTGAACTTCAGCCTGGGAGCGTATTTCTTCGATCGTTTGCTGAGGGATGTGGAAGGTGGCCTTCATCAGTCCCTTTCCAGGCTTCTTGAAGCGGATGGTGGCCGCCTTGTCCCATATGATGTAATCCGGTCCCAGGTTGTTGGTGAGGATCAGCATGAAAAACGGGTCGCACATGGAATAGAGCGATCCGCCGAAATGCGTGCCGACGTAATTGCGGTTCCAGAACCTCAGCGGCATCTCGACATCCACGGTGCAGAAATCCTCTGCAATACGTTTCACCCGGATTCCAGCGCCAAGAAACGGAGGATAAAAATTGATGAACCTCAACGGCTTTCGTTTGGCCTTGGGCATGTCTGGCTTCATTATGCCAAAGCGAGGGAAAAGACGCAGAGAAGTTGATTAGCCATTGACTCCCAGGACGCATGTCTGATGCGCTCTCCCCTCGGCCTCGGATCTTTCTCCGGCGAGACTTCTGGAACCCGCGAAGAACCAAAGCTCACCACAGAGGGCACGAAGGAACACAGAGAACAGCAAAATCACAACCTCGCCTTAGCAGGCTGCCCGGCGTTCAAAGGTTTTGCTCTTGACCGCTCTCTGGTAATATCTTCGCTGATGAAACGAGAAGCTGTGATTGTTGATGCTGTCCGCACGCCCCTGGGCAAGCGCGATGGCATGTTGAAGACTTGGCATCCGGTGGACCTCTTGGGCCATACGCTGAATGGCCTTGTGCAACGGAACAAGCTCAACCCTGAACTCATTGAAGACGTGATTGCCGGCTGCGTAATGCAGGTCGGCGAGCAAGCAGCCAACATTGCCCGCAACGCCGTGCTGGCCGCAGGTTTCCCAGAGTCGGTCCCAGGCACCACGGTTGACCGCCAGTGCGGCTCCAGCCAGCAAGCTGTCCATTTCGCCGCGCAGGGCGTGATGGCGGGAAGCTACGATGTGGTGGTGGCCTGTGGCGTGGAGAGCATGACCCGCGTGCCCATGGGGGCCTCTGCCGCCAATGGCCCAGGAAAGCCTTTTGGCCCTGCCATGATGCGCCGCTATAACAACGTCCATTTCAATCAGGGCGTCAGCGCCGAAATGCTGGCGGAGCGCTGGAAGATCAGCCGCACGGAACTCGATGAATTCAGCCTTGAAAGTCATCGCCGGGCCGCGCAGGCCAGCGACCAGTGCTGGTTTTCCAAGGAGATTCTGCCGGTGCCGGTTGAAACCGAGCAGGGAACCGTGCAAGCCAAGCGGGATGAAGGCATCCGCGCCGGAAGCACCCTGGAGAAAATGGCGACGCTGAAGACGGTGTTCAAGGCGGATGGGGTAGTGACCGCCGGAAATTCCTCCCAGATCACCGATGGCGCAGCCGCGGTCCTGATCATGGAGCGTGAAACCGCGGAGCGTCTTGGCTATCGTCCTCTGGCGCGTTTTGTGGCGTTTGCCCTGGCCGCTGAAGACCCGGTACTGATGTTGAGCGCGCCTATTCCGGCCACCCGTCGCGTGCTGGAGCGGGCGGGACTTACCCTGAACGACATAGACCGCGTGGAAATCAACGAGGCATTTGCCAGCGTGGTGCTCGCCTGGCAGCGTGAGACCAAGGCTGATCTATCGCGGGTGAACGTCAACGGCGGCGCCATCGCTCTGGGACATCCTTTGGGCGCAAGCGGCGCCCGCTTGATGACCACTCTGGTGCATGAGCTGCAACGCACTCAGGGCCGCTACGGATTGCAAACCATGTGCGAGGGCGGCGGAATGGCCAACGCAACGATTATTGAACGCCTGACGGCGTGAGTAAGATTTGTAAGTTGAAATTTATAATTTGTAATTTTTCAAACAAAGGCGCCGGAAAACCCACTTAACCTGCAAGGACTGATAAGTGGCGGCTGCGTCCGTGTTTTGCAAATTACAAATTAAAAATTACAAATTAGAAATTCCAGAGAGAGCTTACCAATGAAAATTCAAGGCAAGGGCGCCCTCGTCACTGGGGGCGCATCAGGGCTGGGTGCTGCAACGGTCCGTATGCTGGCTGGGGCCGGGGCGCGGGTCGTCATTGCTGACATTAACGATCAGCTCGGTCCGAAGCTCGCGCAGGAACTGGGCGAGGCAGCCGCGTTCGTCAAGACGGACATCACCCAGGAAGATCAGGTGCAAAAGCTGGTTGAGCAGGCGGTCCGGCATACCGGTGGGCTTCACATCGTGGTGAACGCCGCCGGCATTGGGGTTGCGGAAAAGGTCTTGGGCAAGAATGGACCGCATGATCTGAAAAGATTTACCCGCGTTATCCAGGTGAACCTGATTGGAACTTTCGACGTGCTCCGCCAGGCCACTCAGCCCATGTCTGCCAACTCGCCCGATGAAGGCGGAAGCCGAGGGGTCATCGTGAACACGGCCTCGATCGCTGCTTTCGATGGACAGATCGGCCAAGTCGCGTACTCGGCGTCGAAGGGCGCAATTGTAGGCATGACGTTGCCGGTGGCCCGTGAACTGGCCCGCTATGGTATCCGGATCGTCACCATTGCTCCGGGTATCTTTGAAACGCCGCTGTTGGGTACGCTGCCGGACGAGGTTCGGATATCGCTAGGTCAGCAGGTGCCTTTCCCTGCAAGACTGGGCCAGCCGCCCGAATATGCGGCGCTGGTGCGTCACATCATCGAAAATGACATGCTGAATGGCGAAACGATCCGCCTCGATGGCGCAATCCGCATGGCCCCAAAGTAATTCCGTAGAGGGCGCAGAGCAGCCGAGCCGCAACCAAACAAAAGTCAAAACCTACTGCAGAGACACGAAGACACGGAGAAAAATCAAACTCCGGTTTCACCGCGGAGACACGGAGGCGCGGAGAAACCCAAGAAGATCAGGGAAAAACAAGGTCAACTCACGACCTCTAACGTGGCCATGGAAAATTTGCGAGAAAAAGCGCGATTTCAAAGCACCTCGTGGTACGAATAAACACAGAAGGAAAAGCTGTTTTACTCGGGTCTCCTCTGCGTGACTCTGTGACCTCTGTGGTTCATGGTTATGACTTCATTGCTCTTCTCCGCGTCTCCGCGGTGCAACCGGTTCTTGATGTTCTCAGTGTCTCAGTGCCTTCGTGGTAGATGTGGGGCACGACTCGATTTTCAGATCAGCGCAGATCAGCAAAATCAGCGTCATCAGCGGTAAAGGTTTCCTATGCCGTATGATAAGTAGTAGAGAATTCCTATTTAATGATCAGCATATTTGACTTATTCAAGATTGGGATTGGTCCGTCCAGCTCCCACACCG
>DATMMY010000283.1:0-7482 GCA_035569515.1 Candidatus Solibacter sp.
TGCCAGGTACCGTCCGCAGTTTTAAGAAGGGGATTTCCAGCACAAATTCAGCCTCGGCTAATCCAGCGATACTTTCCTGGATCTGACGGCGCAAAGAATCCGAAGGGCCCACCAGTCGGTACAGCAGTTGTGCGCGGGCATGGTCCGCAATAACGTTGGGCGCCCGGCCGCCTTCAAGCAGGCCGATGTTCACGGTGCAAGGTCCGACCTCGGGATTCTTGGGCAGATCCATCTGGCGAAGCCGCTCCAGGGCTTGCAGCAGCTTTTCGATGGCCGACTCTCCCAGCTCAGGATAGGCGGAATGTGCCATCTTGCCGCGTGCGACCACCTCCACCCGGAGAGCTCCCTTGGACGCAATCGCAATTTTATTTTCCGTTGGTTCGCCATTAATAAGGAACCGGTTGCCCAGTGGATTTTCATTGGCCGTCTTTGCGCCCAGGCTATCCCGCTCCTCGCCCACCACAAAGAGCATTCCTACCGCTGCGCCCTGCTTCCGCAGACGTTCACAAGCCGCCACCTGCGCCGCGACAATGCCTTTGGCGTCACAGGAGCCACGGCCGTAGATGTTGTCGTTGTCTTCAGAGGAAGGAATAAACGGAGGCACCGTATCGATGTGGGTTGAGAAGACGATCTCCGGCGGCTTATCATCGAGCGTAGCCAGCACGTTGAATCGCGCGTGGGCCACGGGAATCTTGTGGACGCAATAGTCGAGATTGCAGAGTTCGTCGTAAAGGGCGGCGCCGACGGCGGCCTCGTTGCCGGAAATGGATTCAATGTCGACGAGCAGGCGCGTAAATCGTATCGGGTCCATGCGGCCTACAGGATAAAGCACTCGCCAGCGATTAGCTACTGTGGACCAGTTCTTAGTTCTTAGCCATTAGCCGTTAGCCGTTAGCCATTAGCCATTAGCCATTGAATTGAAACATCTTTCAATTCGTGTTCATTCGCGTGCATTCGTGGCAAAAGTCGTTTTTCTTTGGCGTTAGCCATGCGTTTGAGCTTCCTTTGCGTCCTTGGCGGCCTTTGCGGTGGACCGATTCTCTGTTAAAAGAAATATGTGGCGAATGAAATCAAGACAATCTTTCTTCCCGGGCCTGTGGGCAAACTTGAAGCTCTGCTGAACCAGGGCCAGCCGGATGCAACCCACGCAGCTCTGGTCTGCCATCCTCATCCTCTTTTTGGCGGCACCATGCATAACAAAGTTGTCTTTCATGCCATGAAGACAATCAATTCCTTTGGCTTTCCGGTGTTGCGCTTCAACTTTCGAGGCGCCGGACTTAGCGAAGGCCAGCATGACCAGGGCCGGGGTGAAGTTGACGACATTCGCGCGGCCCTTGACTGGCTGGACTCGGAGTTCCATCTGCCTATTCTCTTCTGCGGCTTCTCCTTCGGCGCGGCCACCGGTCTGCGCGCCTCGTGCGCCGATGATCGAGTGAAGGGTCTGATCTCTTTGGGAACTCCGGTTGCGGTAGAAGGGCGTGTTTATACCTATCAATTTCTTCAGGGCTGTACCAAGCCCAAATTGTTTGTGAGCGGCGCAAACGATCAGTACAGCACCCAAGCCAATTTGAAGAATGTCTACGAGATGGTCCCCGAGCCCAAAGAGTTGGTGTTCGTGGAAGGGGCTGACCATTTCTTTGAGGGCCAGCTTCCCAAGATGCAGGCGGCCATCCAGCACTGGATTCAGGAGTTCTTCAAGCCCGAGTTCTTCCAACCTGGAAGCCAGGTGGAAGCAAGCTGATGCCTGAGGCCGATGCTATGCGGGCGGCTGCGCGCGAAATCTTTCTGCACGCGCTGGCCGAAGCAAGCATTGAGAAGGCCTTTGACCGGAGTCTCGACTACCAGCGCGGCGTGTTGCGCATTTGTGACGATCTTTACGACATAAGCTCTTACTCCCGGGTCTTCGTGGTTTCGTTCGGCAAGGCCGGGCATCGTATGGCGGAGGCTCTTTCCCTCCAGATAGGCACGACCGTGGAAGGCATTATTGCCGACCCTAATCCGCACTCGCATCATTTGAGCGGCTACCGTTATTTTGCTGGAAGCCATCCTCATCCCAATGCCGAATCGGTGAAGGCTGCGGAGGCCATTCTTAAATCGCTGCGCGGATTGAACTCGAGGTCGCTGGCATTGTTCCTGATCAGCGGCGGAGGCTCTTCTATCGTGGAAAAGCCGGTTGATCCGGAGATTTCCCTGGAAGATCTTATTGCAACCTACCGCGCCCTGGTGCATTCGGGCGCGCCTATCGCCCGGATCAATGCCGTTCGCAAGCACCTCTCGGCAGTGAAAGGTGGACGCATGGCCCAGGCTACCGGCAATGCCCAGCAGGTTTCGGTGCTGGTCTCCGACGTTCCTGCAAACTCCCTGGAGTTCCTCTCTTCCGGGCCGACCATGCCGGATTCCAGCACTGTCGAGGATTGTTACCGCATCGTGCAGGAATACGGAATGCTGGAAGATTTCCCGGCCTCGGTCCGTGAGTTGTTTGAGCGGCGCGCGCTGGAGGAGACCCCCAAGCAGGGAGACCCGGCTTTTGCCCGTTCACGCTGGTGGAACGTCCTTTCGAACGAGACTGCGGAAAAGGCCGCGGCAGCGGGGGCGGCCAGGCAGGGCTTTGCCGTGGAGATTGATCATTCCTGCGACGATTGGGAGTATGCCAAGGCGGCAGACTATCTGCTGGATCGGCTGCGCAAATTGCGGCAGGGAGTCTCCAAGGCCTGCATCATCTGCGGTGGAGAGCTGACCGTGAAAGTCGCCGGCAAGGAAGGGCTGGGAGGACGCAACCAGCATTTTGTTCTCTATTGCGCCGAGAGGATCGCAGGAGAAAACATTACCGTGCTCAGCGCTGGAACCGATGGCATTGACGGCAACAGCCCCGCAGCCGGAGGCGTGGTGGACGGCACAACCATGGACAGGGCAAGGACGGCAGGACTGGATGTTGCCGGGCATCTCCGCAGTTTCAATTCGTTTCCCCTGCTGGAAAAGCTAGGAGATTCGATCCACACAGGTCCGACGGGAAACAATGTCCGTGACTTGAGAGTTCTGCTGGCCTATTGAAGAGACCCGTTTGTAACAGAACTTCAATTCTTGTGCAGACTGTTGCGTGGGCGCAGCACAGAACAGGGCACCACGCCAGCGTTTCGAAGGCTCGTAATCCGGGACACGGTTTCTTTGCGCCTGGAGCCGCTCAGTTTTTGTCGGCGATATTCTTGAAAGGGCTTGGCTGGACCATCTCAAGCGGCTTCAGCACTACCGCGCAGCCGGACGCAGTGCACGACAATGTTCCTCGCCGCACAATCTTCACTGAAGATCGGTCGGGAAACATGACAGGATAGGTTGCATTGGTAAGGGCCTGCTCCGCATCGAGCAGGTCGGCATCGCCTTGGCGATACTCCACGCGCTCCGGCTTGCTGGAGCCGTCAAAGACCAAGGTGAATTCCGCCTCGCCTTTCTTCCCTGTCAACCCGGAAATTTTAACGGTCCTTATTCGCAGTAATTCGGCCTCGCCCTGCGCCGGCGCTGGCGGGGCATTGCTTGCACCCAGTTTAAGCAAGCGACTGCGGGAGTCCGCCACTTCCTCGCCTCCGGCAGCGATGGCGAGGGTCAGCAGGTGTTTCGCTTTCTCCGGCTGCAAGGCTTTTTGGTACACGCGCGCCAGCCGGTTGGCTACGGTTCCCGATCCACTCAAGGTCCAGGCCGAATCCAGATAGCGCATACCTTCAAGGGTTTCGCCTTTCCGGAATTTGGCCCATCCCAGTCTTGCCCATTCAAGTGCGACAAAATGCATTGCCGAAAATACCTCGGGAGAATCTTCGTCAAAGACGCCTGCGTCAAATTGCTCACCCAGATCGCTCAACACCTTGCCGGCGTCGTCTAACGTTTTCTCGGAATCGATATCGTCGCGCAACGCCGCGGTATAGGGATCCGCATTGGGCACGGGAGCGGCTCCGACCACGCTCATCAGCAATTCGCGAGACTTCTGCGTATTTCCGGCGCCCGCATAAAGTTGCGCCAGGGCCAGTTGGACTCTGGGATCGCCGGGCGGAGTGGCCACTGAGGTTTCAAGGTCAGCCAATGCCTCTTTGTCCCGTTTGAGTTGCAAGAACAGCAGACCGCGATTCTTGCGCGCAGTGTTATCGACCGGGCTATTTTCCAGCTGCTTTCCGTAAGCTGCCACAGCCTCTTCGTACTTCCCCTGACGTTGCAGTTCGGCAGCCAGATCGTTGTAGGCATGTTTGTGATAGGCGTTTACCTCGACCTGCTTTTGGAAGGCAGAGAGAGCATCGGAATGTTTGTTCAGTCCCAGATAGGCCTTTCCCAGTTCATCCCAGGCTTCCGGACTGGCGGGTTCTTTTTCCACGGCGCGCTTCAAGAGCGATGATGCAGTCTTGTAATCGCGCTCCTGAAGCGCCTTGATTCCGGCTTTGCGCAGGTCCCCCGGCAAAGCCGAATCCGCAGGCGAGGCTGCGGCCAGCGCGGCTTTTGAGGCCGGACGAATGGTGCAGGAGAGGGTTTGCGCCGCCGATCCCAGCACCACGCTTCTCATGGATTCAAGATCAGTGCGCCGCGCATCCGGAAGCTTGTTCACCTTGATGGTCAAGGTGCGCTCCACGTCAAGCACGTTATCTTTGAGGTGGAAAGCGGAGGAATATTCGCCATAGTCGCGCGACATCCGCACTTCCGGTGGAACCGTCAGCGTGTAATTGGGGGGAAACTGGAGATGCGCTCGCTGGTGGACCTCGTGGTTGGGACCAATGTCGATCGGCTCGTTCTTCCTGGCCTTGGGAATACGGAAAACTCCGAGTGGCGGAAATGGATTAAAGTCAGCGCCGGAGCTGGGAACGGTGAAATAAGAATCGTCATGGTATTTGTAGCGCAGACGAAAAGGCTTGGACGAATCGTCAAACGGTGTAACGTCAAGGTCTGAGACTTTTCCGCGCAGACCCTGGGTCCACGACAGAATTTCAGTCAATTTCTGCCAATCAGCCTGGGAGGTGCTCCGGAAGGCCATCCGCAGAGGCACGGCGGTGTCTCCCGTGGCCACGAGATCGATGCTTGCGTCGAACGCGCCGGTTTCAGAGAACTTGCCGTCTATGGCGATGGATAGCGAGCTTTTGAAGGGTGAGACCGCGGTTGTCTTGTGCAGCCCGGCAGTGGCGTCGTCGGCCACCAAGAGAGCCTGCTTGTCGCGAAGTTGATACAAAATCAATCCAAAAGGGGCCACTTCGGCGGTGGCATCGAGCCACACCAGATCATTCCCAAGGCGCGCCGCCGTGATTACGTGATCGAACTGGGCAGGCGACGGCACATCTTCATCGAGCTTGTGGTCCGAGCCGATCAGGACCGGGTAGCTTTCAATTCCGGCAGCGCGCAGCAGGGCGGCCAGCAGCGTGTGTTTGTCTTTGCAGTCGCCATAGCTTCCCTGCATGACCTCTGAAGCCGCATGGGGCTGGTACCGGCCTACGCCGAACGAGAGGCTGACATAACGGATGTCCCTGGCAACGAAATCATAGAGCCGGTGCGCTTTCTCCGTGGGCGTCGTGGCTCCCCGGGTTAATTCAATGGCTTTCTTCCGAATCGTATCGTCAACGGCCACGCGTTCGGCCTGCAATTTGGCATACCAGCGGGCAACTTGCTGCCAATCTTTGAAGGTCGAAAGTTGTATTTCCGGTCCTTCATTTTCTTCTTCCGGCGGCGGCCCGCTTTCGTTATCGTCTTTTGGGCGTTTCGGCACAATGTTCTGAACAACCCATGTATATATGCGGCGTTCGCCGGAATCGGCAGTCGTGTATTTCCGGGCCGGGCTTTTCAGCTTGAGATCGCGGGTCTTTGGAATGTCCACTTCCAGGCGGGCCTCGGTCACGGCCAGATGTTGGGGAAAGCTGTATTCGTACCAGAACTCGCCGGGAGCGAGCGGCGTGTGCATCCGGGTGGTGGTCCGGTATTCCAGAAGATCGCCCGGCCGTAGTCCGGCGACAGTAACGTGCCGCTGCCGGTAGTCGCTATACATGGGCGCCGATTGCAAGACCTGTGGCGCCAGATCCTGCGCGTTGGAAGGCGGCGTTTCAACCAGTTCTCCATTAGGTTTTCGCACTCGGACGTAATTCACTTCCAATTTCTCGGTGGCGGAGCTGTACCCAAAAACCAACTGGCCATAGGCTTCCACACCAGCATCACTCTGCACCCGGACGGCCCTTGTTACTTCTTCAAAGCCGGTACCGTCGTTCTCGTAATGCAGTCGAGTAACGAAACGCTCCACCACGGCAGCTTCTTTGGCTGTGTCGCTTGAGGTTGGAGCTTTGGTTTGCGAGCCCACTTGGAGAGTGCATTCCAAACAAAAGAAGAGAATGAGAAAAAGCCTTGCCATTCCGAGGTTTTAACACTCTGTGCGTGAAAAGACAACGAGAATGGAGACGGCCTTCTTCTCGTAAGTAAAAGGCCTCGGTGTGATGACGCTGGAGTGAAGTTAGAGCATTCTTAGAAACGCGGAGGGCAGGAGGCTACGCTATTTAAAATCGTTCTAATTTACCCGTGACTCGATTCGAAACTCTCACAGCCGCCGTCTTCTGCTGACCACTCGCAACATGTCGGCAGCAAGAATTTTCTTGACCTGGTTCTTGGCGTGGATGGCCCAGGGGCCAATGGTATCGAGCTTGGAGTAGGCCCGCCAGTGGGCCAGGGCTTTCCGGGGCAGGCGCGACTTCTCATAGGCAAGGGCTAGATTGTAGTGAGCGTCAGCATAGGTCGGGGCCAGGGAAATGGCGGAGTGGTAGGCGCGAATGGCTTCCTGGAGACGCCCGGTTTCATCCAGAACATTTCCGAGATCAAAATAGGCGAGAGCGTACCGGGGATCCACCTCAATGGCGCGACGGTAAAATTGTTCAGCCTGAACATAGTCCTGGCGGTTGTAATAAAGCGTGCCCAGATTGATGTAAGCGGCGGCGTGCGTGGGGTCGAGTTCTACACAACGCTTGTAGCATTCAATTGCTTCCGCCTGGGTTGCCGGATCTTCTTCCAGAGCAACGCCCCGGGCAAAATGCTCAGTGGCAGTCTCGGCAGTACGCATGGCATGAATCTTGGTGGATTCAATCAGGCCCGGCGTGTTGAAGTCCATTACGAACTGCCCATCCAGCGGCTCAACCGATGCTCCACGATGCCGGAATGCTACGCGAGATTTAGAAGCGAAGGCGCTGGCCTCAAGCAATGGATTTTCCATACCCGCCACCTGTTGTTGCATGGCGCGGAGGGAATCGCGTATCACAGCCGACCGTACACGCTTGGAGCGCAGCTCACGCAGCTTGCGCAATTGCAGTAGATCAAAGAAGGAGTAGGATTCGGCAACAGGAAACAGACCTGCTTTTTCCCAGCTCGCCAACTGCCGAGCCGTGATGCGCAGGATTCGCAGTACGTCCGTTCGTTGGTATCGTTCCACTAGTGCCCTTGGAAGTACGCGGTAAATTCGTACAGAGCCGCATTCATTATCTGAGA
>DATMMY010000284.1:0-22040 GCA_035569515.1 Candidatus Solibacter sp.
CAATTGTCATGGCCGGAGAGGTAGATTCGCTGGCTGGGACAGTCTACGGCCTCATTGCTGAAGAGATCGTCCAGAAAATGAAAGCCATCCGAGAAGGCCCGTCAACCGCATCCAAGGGGCCGGTGGCCTGAACCATGCGGCGACGCCGGGGCTCCAATGTTCGCTGAAAGCCTGGGCGAAAAGCCGCTCCATGTCGCGCAATGCCGCTCGATGCCGCTCGTACCGGCCAAAGAGCCTTGGCACAATGCAGGAGTGGTTTTTTAACGAGGTGCAGTATGTTGAGAAAAACAGTCTTTTTCGTTTTGATGGCTATGGCTGCCGGGGTGGTTTTTGGACAAGGGAACACCCGGCTGCCCGATAACAAAGAATTGGTGACCAGCGCCAGAAGCATTTTCATCCATTCGGACACATTCTTTATGAAGCGTGAGCAGCTTGAAAGCTCCATGATGGGAAGAGCCGAGTTCAAGGCCTGGGATTTGCAAATTACAAACAGGAAAGAGCTGGCAGACCTTCTCGTGCGGGTGCGGCGGATCCCTTTCACCAACCATTTCAGCTACACCGTAACCGACCGGCTCACGGATACTGTTGTCATGGCAGGACAGGTGGACTCGCTGGCGGGAACGGTACATGGCCTGGTCGCCGATGAGATCGTCCACAAAATGAAGGTGTATCGGGGCGATCCATTGCAGCAACAGAAGCCGCAGCAACAGCCCGCAGCGACGGTTAAGCCAGATGCTCCGACAGCCTAAAACCATTCACCGCAAGGTCGCAAAGTACGCAAAGGAAAATCAGTTGCTGCTGATTTCGCAGATGGCGAGAGACAAGACAAAACGCTAATTTTGATCAGCGACCATCAGCGCAAATCAGCGGTTAACCGCCTTTGCTTTTTGGATCAGTGGCCTCAGTGGAAATCAGTGGTAAGACTCTGGCTCTTGTGGTCCATGGGTTGCAATCGGCGTTCTGTGTTCAAAGATCATCTCGAAAACTTGTTAAAATAAACTTGTGATTCTTCCGTTCGTCCGCGAAGTCCTGGCGGACGTGGAAAAGAGCCCAGGATTTCAGCAGGCGGCCGCGTATCTTAAGCAGCGTAGGGGGGAGCAAACTCTTCCTGCGGGGCGTATTCGTCTGTCTGGGCTGGTTCCCGCCGCGAAAGCCCTGATCATTCCATTTTTGCAACGAACATCCGGCAGGCCGTTGATCGTGGTTACCCCCACGCAGCAGGCCGCCGAAGCCCTGTTTCCGGTGGTCCAGGCTTTTTGCGAGCTGACCGCCGCCTGCGATCCGGCCGAGGTGATTCACTTCCCTGCCTATGACGTGCTGCCCTTTGAGAACATGTCGCCTCATCCTGAGATTCAGGAAGAACGGGCCACGGCGCTCTGGAAGATCGCAACCGGCGCAGCTTCGATTGTGATCGCTCCTATGGAATCCATTGCGATGCGCCTGCGACCGGCGGAGCACTACTCCGGGTTGGCGCGCGTGGTGCGCCGTGGGGACTCGCTCGACCCCGAAGAGCTAGTCCAGCACCTGAACACCGTTGGTTACGCTGCGGTGGATGTAGTTGAGATGCCCGGCCAATATGCGGTGCGTGGTGGCCTGCTGGATGCCTATCCCCCCGAAGCTGACCGCCCTCTGCGCATTGAGCTCTTTGGGGATGAAGTTGAATCCATCCGCAAGTTTGATCCCGGCACCCAGCGCTCTGCCGCGCCCGTGGACGAAGTCTTTTTGCTCCCGCTGGCTGAAACCCCCATTCGTGAAGAGCTGCTTGCGGAAATCCATGCGCGCCTCTCCGGCTCCAGGGTAGAGGGCGCGGGAAACACTGTCCGCGAGGCCCTTGCCGCCTCCGGCGTAACCATCTTCCCGGGCTGGGAATACTACGCCAATGCGGGCGCACAGCAAACGTTGTTTGATCTGCTGCCCGAGGCCATGATTTTTGTAGACGAGCCTGTTGACCTGGAAGCCGAGCAAGACCGCTGGTGGGCCAAGGTCCATCAGCGCCACGAGCAGAGCGGAGTGGGCAAGCTGGCCACTCCAGAAGATATCTATCTGCCTCCCGAAGAATGGAATGAGCGCGTGGCCAAGTTGCCAGGTGGAGATCTGATGCGCCTGGGCATGATGGGTGTAGCAGGTGGAGCAATCCGTGATGGAAAGCCACCAAAGGTGGTAGATATTTTCGAAGGCGAAATACCGCCGGCTGTAATGAATGATTTTCAGGCTGAAGAAGAAACCGATCACCCGATCACCCGATCATCCGATCACCCGATTGAGATGATCTCCCAGCCCACCACCCGCTTCCACGGCTCGGTTCCTGCCATGGTGGAGGAGGTCAGGAAGCTCACCGGTGAAGGCCGTCGCGTAATCTTTGCCGCAGCCAACACCGGCGAGATGGAGCGACTGGCGGACATCTTCACCGAATACCAGGTGCCGTTCCGCATGGGCAGCCGCAATCCTGCTCCCGGCAGCGAGACCTATCTTGATGAGACCGCCTACTTCACCGGAGACCTCACGACCACCACCATCGTGCGCGCTCCCGTTCCCGATGGCGTAGTGCTGCCTGAGTCTCGCCTCGTGCTCTTTGGCGCGCGCGACCTCTTTGACGATTCTGAAGTGGTGGTGAAGCGGCCGTTGCGGCAGAAGTCCAAGACCTCGGCCTTCATGTCGGACTTCCGCGATCTGGCCATGGGCGACTATGTGGTGCATGTGGAACACGGCATCAGCATGTATCAAGGTCTTAAGGAGCTACAGCAGGGCGATATTACCGGTGAGTTCATGGTGCTGGAATTTGCGGAGGGAGCCAAGCTGTATGTCCCGCTCACGCGGCTCGATCTCATCCAGAAATACCGTTCCAGTGAGGGAGTCCGGCCGCCGCTGAGCCGGCTGGGCGGTCTGGCCTGGGCCAAGACCAAGGCGCGGGTCAAGAAGGCCATGAAAGACATGGCCGATGAGCTGCTCAAGCTCTATGCCGTCCGCAAGGCAGCGAAAGGCCACACCTTCCCCGTCGACACTCAATGGCAACGCGAGTTCGAAGACGCCTTTGAATTCAACGAGACCGACGACCAGCTCCAGGCCATTGAAGAGATCAAGCAGGACATGGAATCGTCACTGCCCATGGACCGCCTGCTGTGCGGCGACGTCGGCTATGGCAAGACCGAGGTCGCCATGCGCGCCGCCTTTAAGGCCGTGCAAGACAACAAACAGGTGGCCGTGCTTGCCCCCACCACGGTCCTGGCGTTCCAGCACTTTGAGAACTTCAAGCGCCGCTTTGCCGCCTTTCCTATCACTATTGAAATGATGAGCCGCTTCCGCTCTCCCAAGCAGAACAAGGAGACCGCGGAGAAGATCGAGCAGGGCAAGGTGGACATCCTGATCGGTACGCACCGCATTCTTTCCCAGGACATCAAGTTTCAGGATCTGGGGCTGGTGGTTGTGGATGAGGAGCAGCGCTTCGGCGTCCGCCATAAAGAGCGCCTCAAGCAGCTTAAAAAAGAAGTGGATGTGCTGACCATGTCGGCCACTCCCATCCCGCGCACCCTGCATATGTCCATGGTGGGACTGCGCGATATGAGCGTGATTGAGACCCCTCCGAAAGACCGCATGGCCATCCAGACAGTGGTGGCGGCCTATGACCAACAGTTGGTTAAGTCCGCACTTGAGCACGAACTGGAGCGCGGCGGGCAGGCCTACTTTGTCCACAACCGGGTAGAGACCATCTATGAGATCGCCTCCAAGATCCAGGAGATGCTGCCACAATCCCGCGTGCTGGCCGGTCACGGGCAGATGTCGGAAGGCGAACTGGAGAAGGTGATGATGGCCTTTGTGCGCCACGAAGCCGATATCCTGGTCTCAACCACCATCATTGAGAACGGTCTCGACATCCCCTTGTGCAACACCATCATCATCAACCGCGCCGACCGCCATGGCTTATCGGAGCTGTACCAGCTGCGCGGACGCGTAGGCCGCTCGAACCGGCGTGCGTACGCCTATTTGCTGGTTCCCGCCGAACAGGAACTCACGCCCATTGCCCGTAGAAGATTGGCAGCGTTGAAAGAATTTTCCGACCTGGGCGGGGGTTTCAAGATTGCGGCGTTGGACCTGGAGCTGCGCGGCGCCGGTAACCTGCTGGGCGGTGAGCAGAGCGGCCACGTGGATGCCGTTGGCTTTGAGATGTACACCTCCATGCTGGAACGCACCATCCGCGAGTTGAAGGGCGAAGAACTCACCGAACGAGTGAGCACCCAGCTCAACCTGGGCATTGATCTCCGCATCCCCACCCAATATATCGGCGAAGAAAACCAGCGGCTGCGCATGTACAAGCGCGCGGCGGGCGTGGAAAACGAAGATCAGCTCGCCGACGTCCGCAAAGAATTGGAAGACCGTTACGGCCCCTTGCCTCCGCCAGTGCGTCACCTCTTGGCGGCTTCCTCGCTGAAGTTGCTGAGCGAGAAGGTGGGCGTTTTCAACATCGAGCGCAAGCGCGACACGGCGACGATAAAGTTTACCGAGAATGCCACGGTCGATCCCGAACGCCTGGCCCAGTTCGTGGCCTCAACCAAAGGCGCTCAATTTACCCCCGGCGGAATGCTGAAATTCAATTTGAAATCCACCCAGCCAGAGACAGTGATTGGCCAGCTATGGGTCCTGCTACGCGAATTGAGTCCGGAGCCAGCCACGGTGGGATAGACCCAACAGGTCTTGAGTCTTGATTTATCTCGCGCTCTTCTGCGAAATCACCGGCAATATTCTTTGGTTAGTTTCTTCCCTAGAAGACGTCCTCAAGAGTCGCGTTGGTGAGGTTTTGGTTTTGATCACCCGATCACCCGATGTATACCCTGCACTGAGGTGCGCCGAAGTGATCACCCGATCCGCGACACATCGTCCAATTTCAAATATCTTCCGCATTATGTCTTGGGTTTGGCTTTCAGGCGCACATGCCCATCCACTGCTTCTACGGAATACTCCACGGCGGGGCAGCCATACTCTTTGCGAAGCTGGGCGGTCTTCTGGCGGACAAAGTTTTTGAAAGAGTCCAGGGTCCCGGCGCCACTCTCGCCGGTCTTGTGACGGGCTTCCGCCAGGGCCTGGAAAAGCGCCTCCACGTTCTCGCGGTCGGAATCCACATCAGCGCAAGCGACGCTGAAGGGCCTGTCTTCACGTGGGCCGTGGTGTCTCAAGGCCTCTTCGGCCGCATGTTGCTCTTCCACCCTTAAGCCCTGAATGCCCAGCACCGCGTCCTGGGGGCGCCGGTACCCCTCTTCCTTGATTCTGAGCTTCTGCTGCCACAGCGCCGAGAAAAGCGCGTATTTCTGCTGGATGGAGTTAAACCGAAAACGCTGGGCAAAGTTCAGCTTGGAGCCATCGGAGTACTTTCTGAGCAGGGTTTGCACCCGCCACTCAACATCTGCAGGCGCTTTCTTGGATCCTCCACCGAAATAGACGTCATATTCTATCTTCAGGCGGCGGACGTATTCGTCAAGTTGGCTTATTTCCTCATCAATCGTCACGGACAAGCTCCCCGCACGACCTGGGTAGGACGAAACCTTGGAACCAAGTAACCGGAATATACCATAGCGCGGCAGAGCAGATTGCCAAAAATTGCCGTAATCACCAAGATTGCCACAATTCGAAAATCAGCACCACGGATCACGGGATGTGCAAGGATTTGCACAAATCCTCTGACGATACCCCATGATTTGGTCCTTTCGTAATGAAATGTTGCAACCGTGTTGCACAAAAAAGACCCTCAAGAGTCCTGTTGTGTCGGATTTTTGGTTTTTGATCACCCGATCACTCGATGTATAGCCTGCACTGAGGTGCGCCGAAGGGATCAGCCGATTCGCGACACAGCCCAAATTTCCAATACTCTGGTGCCGCGTTTGGCATGCAGCCACCCTGCCTCTGACTGCATCCAATAATTGCTATGTGTGCTAAACCTTTGTCGCCAAACAAAATTCGCATTGTTATTGCAGACGATCACGCTATCCTGCGTGAGTCCCTGGCTGCACTGCTCGCCACCCAGCCCGACTTTCAGGTGGATGGATGGGCCGCCAACGGCCAGGAAGCCATGGCGCAGACCCAGCAACATCGTCCCGATGTGCTGGTGCTGGATCTGTTCATGCCTGGCAGTGATGGATTCGAGGTCTTGCGCACGCTGGACCGGGGCGGAAGCCTTGTCGCGTCGGTGGTGCTGACCGGGTCAGACAGCGAGTTGGATTACGCTCAAGTGGTAAAACTTGGGGCGCGCGGCCTGGTCCTGAAGGGTGATGGACCGGAAAAACTCTTTGCCGCGATCCGTACGGTAGCCAACGGTGAACTGGCGTTTTCCGATGAACTTGCGCAGCAGGTGCTGACCACCATGACGGCGGAGTCCAAGAATTCCGCCAACGCCCTTGCGCGTCTCTCGGACCGCGAGCGCCAGATCGCCTACTATGTGGCACGGGGCATGAAAAACAAGGACATAGGCCAAGCCCTGACCATCAGCGAGAATACCGTGAAGCGCCACCTGCAAAGCATTTTCACTAAAACCGGCTCCCGCGACCGGCTGGAACTGGCAGTGCTTGCATTAAGCGAAGTAAGCAAAGCCGCCTGACAATTTGCACCTTTGCGCCGCGTCGCTCCAGAAGTTAAGGCACTCTTATAGTAAGTGGTTATAGGAGTCGTTTTTTGCCGCAGCTCTTCTCTTTGACCTCAGTACTACGACGTGCTTCGAAATCTAGTTTTTTCTCGCAAATTGTCCAAGCCATTTTCGAGCACATGAAATTGACCATATTCTTCTCCGTGACCTCCCTGGTTTTTTTGGTTTTCCTCCGCGCCTCCGCGGTGAAACTGGTTTTTGATTTTCTCCGTGTCTTCGTGCCTCCGTGGTGGGTTTTGCTTTCGTCTCCGCGTCTTAAAGTTTGATCTCAAAACACCAGCCAGTTAGAATTGGTCGCTCAAAAAATTCGCACTCCAGGCAGCCCAAAAGAGGAGAGACCAATTCATGCGCAAGGCTACTCTAGTCCTGATTTCATTTTTATTTTTAGCAATAAGCGGTGCGTTGTCCCAGGATTTCAGCAAGGTTCAGATCAAAGTGCAGAAGGTCTCCGGCACCGTCTATATGCTGGAGGGCGCGGGCGGCAACATTGGCGCTTCCGTGGGCGAAGATGGCATTGTGATTGTGGATGACGAGTTCCTGCCCCTGGCCGATAAGATCGAGGCTGCGCTCAAGGGAGTTACCGATAAGCCCATAAAGTTTGTCCTGAACACGCACTGGCATGGAGACCATACGGGCGGCAACGAGCATTTTGGGGCAGAAGCTCCCATCATCGCCCAGGAGAATGTGCGCAAGCGGCTGAAAGACGGCGGCAAGACCCGCTTCGGAGAAGTACCGCCGGCCAAGAAAGTGGCGCTGCCCGTAATTACGTTTGAGAACAAAGTCTCCGTACATTTAAACGGCGAGGACATCCGGGCCATTCACATTCCCAACGGCCATACGGATGGCGACGCCGTGATCTTCTTCCAACAGTCCAACGTGGTCCACATGGGCGACGACTTTTTCAACGGCGGAATGTTTCCCTTCATCGATCTCGATAGCGGCGGCAGCGTACAGGGAATGATTGCCGCCGGAGAAAAGATACTGGCTGAGGCGCCGGATGACGCAAAGATCATCCCCGGACACGGACCGCTGGGCACCAAAGACGATCTGCGGAAGTTCGTGACCATGTTGAAGGAAACCTCAGCCGCAGTGGAGGCCGGTATCAAGAACGGCAAAACGCTCGATCAGCTAAAACAGGAAAAAGTACTGGCGAAATGGGACGCCTTTGGAAAAAGCTTCATCAAGACTGACGTGTTCACGGAAATCCTTTACGACAGCTTGACCAAGAAGACCACAGGCCCCAAAAACGCGCACGGACACGCCCATTAGAGCGGTTTGATAGTTGCTGTAGCCGAACACCGGTGGATAGGGGTAGAGAGAGTGCGAACTCCCCCTTCCCTCCGAACCGGACAGGCAGATTTCCCGCATCCGGCTCTCCAGTAGTGGTTCACCTCGGTTAAGGATTGGCACGCTGAGGCATGGGCTGCGGTTAACGAGAACAGTCCACGTTTAGCAAAGAATTAGTTGGGATAGCGCTGATGATCTTGTGTGGTGGCTGTGTTTGAAATACTCAAACCAGCCCGACAAAGTCCGGTTGACATTCACGATAATGACCTGCAAGCTCTGCCCGTTGAGGCGAGGGGTGTGTCTACGGATCGTGTCCTTGAGTTTCTGGATACTCTTGGTTCGCGGCCAACGCATGCCACGTTCAAAGTGATACCCCAGAAAATCAAATCCACCAGGCTGGGTGGCATCCACAATCCGGGTCTTTTCCGGATGTAGCCGTAAACCAGCCTCTGCCGTCCATGTTTGCACCTTTTCCAGCGCCGCTCGTGCTTCAGCTTAGTTAGGGCTTGTCTATCTCCAGGCTTTCGCGTTTCTTTTGCCTGTTCGCCTCGATCAGTCTCTGGTAAGCCGCCAGCGCCCGTCCGGCTTCCTGCACGCGGCCAGCGCGGCGATAAGCTTGGCTCAATTGAAAGTAGACAGCGTCGTGATCGGGGGCAAGTTTTTTGGCTGTTTCCAGGCTCTCAATGGCGCCGGTTGTATCTTCCTGTTGCAGGAGGGCGCGCCCCAGCTCGAAGTAGGCCAGTTCATAGTTTGGCATGGCCTTCACAACCTCGCGCAAAAGGGCCACAGACTCCGGAACGTGGCCCTGCGAGAGCAACGCATAGCCGAGATGGTACATGGTGTGTGCGTCGCTCGGGCGAAGATCGAGTTCAGCGCGAAATTCCCGCGCGGCAGATTCGAAATCGTTTTGCCGCAGGTAAACCAGACCGGCGTTATAGTGAGCTTCTGAAAGCCGGGGATCGAGCCGCAAAGCGTTGTTAATCTCGTTGAGAGCGCTGGGATATTCTTCCTGTTGCGCATAGGCCTTCCCAAGCAGGAGATGGACGGAAGCGTTGTTTGTATTTCGCTCCAGCAGGCGGCGGAAAATACCAGCAGCAGCTCCGGATTGCCGCGTGCGCACCAGCGCCGTCCCCCACGCGAAGAGCAGGCCGGGATCGTCGGGCGGATGCTCGAGCAGGGGCTGTAGAACCTCGACAACCTTCGGATATTTCTCCAATACGTAATAGCTGAGGCCCAGAATTTGGCGGATAAAAGCATCGTCGGGATGCGCTCTGAGTTGGCGCTCAAGGGGTGGAACTGCATCCGGGTAGAGCTCGGCGCGAAAGCTGGCTAATCCCCAGTTGCGGTCCAAGCCAGGGAGATCGGGTTTCCATGCGAAAGCTTGCTTGAAGAATTCGGCGGCTTCCGGAAATTTCGAGTCTTTGGCCCGCATCACACCCAGATCGTTATAGGAGCTGCCAAGAATTTCTCCAACAAAGGAACGGTACTGCCTGGCTGGCGCCGTTTCCTTGGCCGCGGCCGGCTGTCTGGCCACCGGACCGGCAGGCAAGCCCTGCTGGATCATGGTCTGCGCACCTTGCTTTTGCTCAGGGGAGCCGGCGTCGAGCAGATCAGCGACGCGTTCCGAAACACGGCTCCCACGGTCATCGTCCGGACTTTGCTTCTCACTGAAAATGTGCTGCACATCATATTTGAACTTCGCTTCTCGTATCTGTTGGGAGTGTGCCAGGGCGCTCCTGGCCTCCTCCTGGCGGCCAAGCCGCCGTAGATTCTGCCCGAGCAGGTAATATGCCCGGCTGACCTCGCGCCGCTTGTCTTCTCCCGGCTCGCCCACCATGCCGACGTACTTCTTAAGAACCTCGACCGCAGCCTTAGTGCGATTGGTTGCTGCGTAGGTTTCGCCCAAATAGAGATAGATGGAGCTCTCCTGGGGCCGCAGCCGCGCTGCGTGGAGAAGAGCGGTCTCTGCCGCAGGAAAATCGCGTAAGTTCACGTCCGCGATCCCCAGAAGCTCCTGAACCTGATATTCATCGGGATGGAGCTTAAGCTCTTTTTCGAATTCTTCGCGCGCCTGCGGATAACCTTCTTCCTGAAAGTGCTCAAGATATGCGTATCCTAGAAAACCATGAGCGCGGGGATACTTCGGATCAAGCCTGATCGCCTGACGAAATTCCGGGATGGCCTGCTGCGGGATCTTGGCGACCAGGTAGGCCCGGCCAAATAACATATGCAGTGCCGCCGATTCCCCCATCGTGGATTCAAGTTGATGGAACCAGGCTGAAGCCTCGGGCAGCTTCTTTGCCGTCAAATAGGCAATGCCCAGAAAATAGCCGGTCTCGAAATCGGGCTCGAGATCCACCGAAGCCTTCAACTCCTGGATCGCATTTTCGGAATCGCCCTCGTACACGTAGATTCGACCCAGAAGGCCGCGTGCCCGAGGATGGTTCGGCTCTTTGGCCACAGCAGATTTCAGTAGCGCCGTGGCCTTACCGACTTCTCCTTTGCGAAAGTAAGCGCCAGCCGCATCCACCTGAGTTTCAACGTCACCCGGCTTGAGCTTCAGCGCGGAGTCCAGATAAGCAGCAGCCTGATCGGCCTCTCCGAGGGAAAGAGAGAGATGTGCGAGCTGGCGCAAACCAAGCGCAACCGTGCCGATGTAATGGTTTTCCGCCGAGGCAAGGGCACCGGCTTCCAAGGAAGTTTTTGCCGCCTGAAACTCCATCTGGAGCGCCTTGGCGGGATCATCGGGTGCTTGGACCGCGACAAGCAACGATGATGCGAAAACCAGCACGGCGAGGCTTGCCGAAACGCGTTTCAATGGGTAGTGGGGCATTTTGCGTGAGACGTGTCAGGGCATATCAAACCGCAGAAGGCTACCTCTTTCAAAGGGCCCTGCTCAACGAGCGCCGCTCGGCGCAGCGTGTCCCGGAGGCAGCGCAGGTAGCGGCTTCTTGTCCTGGATACCTTTCCCTTCGACGACGGTATAAATGTTGTCACCAGCAATATCCTGCAGCGACTCGACATTGCCATTTGGCCAGCGAATCTGGACCGATTCTATCTTGGTGGCGGCGCCCAGACCGAAGTGCAGGCGCAAGTCGTTCTGCGACAGGTAGCTGGCTCCGCCGCGCACTTCGTTGAATTGCTGAACGCCGGCGGCGCGGATGGTCACACGGGCGCCAATCGCGGCCCGGTTACTCTTTGTGCCGATGAGCTTGAAGAGGACACGGTGATAGCCATCGGCATTCGTGTTCTTGAGGAGAGAGGGCGGCTCGCCGACATTCAAGAGCAGGACATCAATATTTCCAGTGTTGAAGACATCGCCAAAAGCTGCGCCTCGGCGGGAATGAACAGGCAGAGCGGCGAGGCCGGATTCCTTGGAGACCTCGTCAAAGGTGCCGTCGCGATTATTGCGATGGAGCAGGAGCGGCTCGCGATACCGGGGGCCGCTCTCCAGCGTGTCGATCTGCGGATACACGTGGCCGTTCGCCACAAAAAGGTCCAGCCAGGTATCGTTATCCATATCAAAGAAAGCCGTACCCCAGCCAACGTAAGGATAGCTGGGCCGGCCCACTCCAGAGGTCCAACTCACATCATCGAACCCCTTGGCGCCCAGATTGCGATACAGCGAATTGGGCTGCTCTTCAAAATGGGTAACAAAAAAACTCAAGCGCCCGCTGTGGTCGTAGTCGCCAAAATCCACTCCCATGTTGCCGAGCTCCAGGCCTTCACCGCTCAGCGCGACACCGGCCATCAACCCGACGTCGGTGAATGTGCCGTCGTGATTGTTGTGATAGAGGTAGTTGGGGACTGAATCGTTGGCGACCAGAAGATCGGGCCAGCCATCGTCATCGTAATCGGCCCACATCACGCCGAGGCCATAATAGCCGATCTCATCGTGGACGCCGGCTTTGACCGATACCTCTTCAAAGGTACCGTCTCCACGGTTGTGGTAAAGAAAGTCGGATTCGCCCTCCAGGCCCCAGGGGCCGCACTGGACGAGGATGCCTTTGAATCGGCAGAATTTCTTGCTGCCGAACTGGGGAAGGTTGTTCATGTCCAGGTGCGAATAGCGGGCGACGAACAAGTCCACGTTGCCGTCGCGATCATAGTCGCCCCAGGCCGCGCCGGTGCTGAACCCTCCACCACGGACTCCAGCCTTCTCGGTGACGTCCTCGAATTTGCAATTGCCCAGATTGTGGTAGAGCACGTTGCCGTTGTAGCCGGTCACAAACAGGTCGAGCTTACCATCGTTATCGTAGTCGGCGACGGCAACGCCCATCCCCCAGCCCAGCCTGGTCAGACCTGCCTCTTTGGTGATGTCTTTGAAAGTGCCGTTCGGCTCCTGGTGATAAAGAGTCACCATGGGATCGCCGCCCTGGCGCAACCTCTCCACGGTTGAGCCATTGATCAGGAGAACGTCCAACCGGTCATCGTTGTCGCAGTCAAACAGGCCCACGCCGCCACTGGTTGAATCGATCACATAATGCGCTTCCGGGGCGGCTATGTGCGAAGCGGTCAGGCCAACTTCCTTGGCAACGTCTTTGAAAGTTGGGACGGGTGGAAACGCGCTTCGGTCTTTCCTGGCAGTTGGGGCCCGCTTTGTGGGTGGCGTTACCGGTATAGGAACGCCCTTAGGCCCCTGGGCCTGCGCTGCCAGATTGCTCATCAGAAAACCGATCAGGAGAATCGAGGACTTTGAGAGATACCCAAACATGCGTGGCTTAACCATAGACAACTTTTTTTCCTGAAGCAACCCCCGGTTCCCGAAAAAAAATCCCGCTGGCCGGTTGCCAGCGGGATGTTCCGAAAACAGATTGAGACAGTACTAGAAGGTGAACCGAACCGAGTACTGAAATTCCCGGCTGCGGTCCGATAGGGTAGTCACAGTGCCTGCCTTGGCATTCGGCGAAGTTCCTGTGAGCGAAGCCGCATTCGCCAGAGTGGGCGTCGGGTTTCCATTTGCGTCGAGGAACTTCGCAGCACCGAAGCCTATGCTCACGGCTCCGGTATTGGCGCCGCCACCCGGATTGCCATACTGCGGGTGATTGAACAGATTGAAGGCATCAATCCGGAACTGGACCTTAAGCCGCTCACTTACGCGGAAGTTCTTCGACACGGAAGAGTCAACCGTTCGGGTGGCCGGCCCCAGACAGTCGCCGACGGGCGCGTTCCCGACTGTGCCCAACTTGAGCCCATTCAGGGTGTAGCGGTTCGGGTTGAGGAACTGGAAGTTTGCAAAGCTGGGGTTCCGGCAGGGCTGTCCCGGTACTATGTTGGGCCGCTCAACGCCGGTGCCAATACCGATTCCTGACGGGTCGTTAACATTCGATATTCCGCCGATTACTGGTGTAAGGGAGGAGCCACTCGAAACATTGACGATCGAGCCGACTTCCCAGGAACCCAGGGCGCCACGGACAATCGGCTGCATATTCTGCAAGGTAGGCAGATTGTAGATCAAGTTGGCCGAAAGAATGTGCGGCCGGTTGATGGTAGCCAACCCGTAGCCATTTCTCGGATTAAATGGATCTATGATGAGATTTCCGCCTCCATTGCTGATGTGCAGGAACGTATCCGTATACGTCTTCGAGTATGTATAGGTTAACTGGAAGATGGAACCCCGCTGGAAGCGCGTGCTGAACGCTGTTTGCAGCGAATCGTACTCAGAGCTGCCTTTATGCGCAAAAAACGGGAGTCCGCCGTTCGTTAGTACATGGAAAGGCTTAAGCGCATTTCCCGCTGCATTGCCGTTTGATTGCGCAAAAGCCAGCCTGTCAGCCGGAGCAATGGCATTGATGTCAACCTTGCGCGTCCAGTTTTTAGTCTGGCTCCCAACGTATCCTACTTCGAACTTCGCATCCTTCCACAGTTCATGCTGGATGCTCAGGTTGTATTGCAGGGTGTAGGGCGCCCTGGAACTGAGGTCCTGTCCAATCCCCGCAACTCCTAAGCTGGCGGAGCCAAAGCAGTTCGGGGTGCAGGCGGGAAGCTGATTGGTGTTGTCCAGGAAACGGCCATTGCCATTCACTGAAGTGAAGCTGCCAACGAACGGCGGGTTTACGCCGGCAGTACCATCGGTTATGTAGATATCGTCACGGTTGTAAAATTGGCCGAACCCTGCCCGGATGGACCACTTGCCCGATCCGGTGGGATCCCAGGCCACACCCAACCGGGGCGCAAAACCGAGACCAAAATTGTTCTGTAGGGCCCGGTTGGGACCGGCGATTCCGCCCGTTCCCGCGGGACAAGGATTCGAACCGAGGCCTGGCGAATAAATCAAACCGTTACAGGGCGCGTTGCCCAGCGCGGGATTGAATGCCGTTGGGTTGAATACGGTCAGCTGGTCATTCGCCTGATAGGGATTGGGCAGGAATGAATAACGAAGGCCCAGATTCAAGGTTAGGCGGGGGGTCAGTTTCCAGTCGTCATTGACATAGGCCTCAAGGTTCTGCCAGCGGCCTTGCTTTTTGAAAATGGTGTTCTGTTCGCCCCAATTGACCGCCTGGTTCTTCAAAAGAAAATCGGAAGGACCATAGCCGGTGTTGGTGAACGCAATACCTGTGCAGCCTGGATCGCCAACGTTCTTGCAGCCGTTGTAACCGCCCGGACCGAAGGTCACACCCTGTTTCTGGGAGAAGTTGTCCTGGTCTTTGGCATTGCGGCTGTAACTGACTCCCATCTTTAACGTATGGCGCTTGATGACCTTGGAATAGTCATCTTGCCACGCGAAGAGGTCTTCCCGGTTGGTCCAGGGCGCGAAGCTCCAGATCGTCGGAAGGCCGCCGCCATTGATCCATACCGGGGGATTATTGGCCGCATTCCCCGACGACGGGAAAAATGTTGGAATCGCCTTATTGAGAGCTTGTGCCGCTGCCGGATCTGCTTGACTGATGTTGATGCGATTGGCCGAGTAGGAGAACTGGAAATCGTTCACTGCAGTGGCGCCGAAAACCTTGCTCAATTTGGCCACGGCAATGCGCCCTGGCTGGCTCCACTGTTCCTGAATATTGGAAGCACCGGAATCCGCTCCCCAACCGCTGTTGCCCACGGCGGAAGGCCCGAAATCCCAGTAGTCGCCGGTGTACTTCATCATCAACGTTGTTGTCTTGGTAATGTTGATGTCCCCGCGCACGCTATCTTCGCGAAAGAAGGTGGGCTGGCTAATCGATTTCGCCCAGTTGGTGCCGCAACCATAGCCAACCGCTCCTTTCGGAAGGGTAGGCAAGAAGTAAGTGTTCAGGATCGTGTTTCCTGCGGTGCTCTGGCGCCCTGCAGGAATGATGTCAATCACACCAGGAGTGGCGCCGGATGCCGTAAATGCGCCGCCGGGATTGGTGGGATCCGGATCATGGAGTCCACCTAATGGAAGACAGCCAATGGTGTTGGCGCTGCTGAAGGTAGTGTCGAGGGCCGAGTCGGAAAAGTCACCGGTACGCTGCAAGGGCGTGGGCACATGAGCGGTGCGCACTACACCCTGGATCAGCCGGTTCCATTCCTCCGATACAAAGAAAAAGATCTTGTCCTTCTTGATGGGCCCCCCGATGGAAAATCCGAAGTCGTTGCGGCGAATCGAATTTTTCTTTGACTTCGGGTCAATAGCATTTAGAACGGGGTCCTTGGCGTCCAGCAGGTCGTTACGGCCGAAGTAGTAGGCGCTACCATGAAGGCTGTTCGTTCCCGACTTGGTGACCAGGGTGACGATGCCGCCGCCCGCCCCGCCGAATTGAGCGTTATAGCTATTCCGCTCAACCTTGAACTCCTGAATGGAGTCGAGGGAGGGATAAATAAGAATGGTGCGGTTCGATCCCACGTCAACGTTATTGGCGCCATCCACCAGGAACAGGTTTGAATTGGAGGCGCCGCCGCTGATGGAGATGTCCGCGCCGCCATTCAGGCCTTTCTTGTCGTAGCTGAAGCCGGCGTCAACCTCCACGCCCGGAACCAGCGTGAGCAACTGGGCGAAGCTCCGGCCGTTGAGCGGCAATTCGGTGATCTGATAGCCTTCAATCGTTCCGCTCAATTCGGCGCTGGTCAGCTCAACCTGGTTCGGGGAGGCCTCCACTTCGACTGTTTGGCTCGTGGCCCCGACTGTCAATTTGGCGTCAAACGTCAGGTTGTCGTTGACGTGGAGGATAATATCTTTTTCTTCGAAGGTCTTGAAGCCTTGGCCGCTGGCCACCTTCAATGTGTAGCGACCGACAGGAAGGCTCTGGAACCCGTAGTTCCCATTCGCGTCAGTATTCACGGTACGCGAGTAAGCAGTTTCCGCGTTGGTCATTGTGACCTGGGCTTGAGCCACAGCTTTGCCTTGGTCATCCGTTACGGTGCCGCGCACCGCGCCGGTACCAGTCTGCGCGAATACAGCAGGCACAAGGCTCAATGCAAGCACCAGACAGGTAACTCCTACACCTAACATCATCAGTTTTTTCACAGGATCCACCAAACTACTAGGTTTGAGTGTTTGCACACTACCCCAAGGGGGGCGACCGCATTTGACCGTACCTCGCTTGTAGTGTCAAGAGCGCAATAGACATATCAAAGAGTACTACTATCGTATAGGTATAGATATATGGTTTTCTAGGGTAGATATATGATTTTGCAGATTTTAAGTCGCTTCTCAGTTGCTCTGCAAGACATCTCCAGCCAGCCTCTGTTGCTCGTTGCGGTATAGTCGATCTTCCCAGATCAAAGTGGCATTATCTAGACCATCTGCTGTTGCAGATTACAATGTCAGCGAGGAAATTTAACGTGCGACCCTTTTTCGGGTGGTTACTACTCGTAGCGGCTGTATCGTCTCCGGTTCGGGAACAACAAACCTCGCCTCCCTACAAGGATGCTCGCCTTGCCATCGCTGACCGGGTTGCCGATCTCCTTTCGCGCATGACGCTGGAAGAGAAGGTAGCGCAAATTGCCGGTGGAGATCGAGGGAATAGAGGACTAGTCGACGTCAGCGGGCAACTTCCCTATAAGAACGTCGAAGAGATGTTTAAAGAGTTCAACAATCCGGACAACAAGATTGGTCCCCGGCAACGGGCGCTCATCCACAACGCATTGCAGCGTTATCAATTGGAAAAGACCAGACTCGGCATTCCCGACATCTCCTTCGGAGAGGGTTTGCATGGATACATGGCCTATGGCAGCACGAGCTTTCCGCAAGCGCTGGGATTGGCGAGCACCTGGGACCCAGTTCTGGTGAAACAAGTTTTTACCGCTGTGGGCGAGGAAATGGGGGCTTCAGGGGGAAGCCAGGCGTTCACTCCCGTGCTGGATCTGGCGCGCGATCCCAGGTGGGGCCGCACCGAAGAGACCTATGGAGAAGATCCCTACCTTGGTTCGCGGATGGGCGTCGCGGCGATTGAAGGGCTCCAGGGGGATAGTTTCTTGATTGATCGGCGCCACGTAATGGCTACGGCCAAGCACTTTGCGGCCCACGGCCAGCCGGAAAGTGGCACCAATACGGCACCCGCAAATTTTTCAGAGCGAGAGCTGCGGGAGTTCTATCTGTATGCGTTTGAAGCCGCCATTCGAGAAGCACGAGCGGGGAGCGTTATGGCGTCGTACAACGAGATCGATGGCATTCCCTCGCACGTGAACCACTGGCTACTTGAGAAGGTGCTGCGCGAGGAGTGGGGCTTTCCCGGCTATGTGACGTCGGACGGCCATGGCTTGCAGATGCTGTATCAGACCCACCATGTTGCAGCCGATGCTGCCGAAGCGGCGAGGAAGGCGCTCGCCGCAGGCGTTGATTTCGACTTGTCCGATGGCTCGGTTTACCGGACGCTGATGCAGCAGGTGAACGAGCGAAAAGTGCCGATCTCAGAAGTGGACCGGGCTGCGGGGCGAGTGCTGGCGACGAAATTCCGGCTGGGATTGTTCGACAATCCCTACGTGGACCCGGATTACGCGGAGAAAATCACCAACAGCGCGGAGCACCAGAAACTTGCGGAGAAAACCGCGGAAGAAGCGCTGGTGCTTCTGAAAAACGAAGGCGCGCTGCTGCCACTGAACTTGAAGAAGGTAAAAACCATTGCGGTGATTGGGCCAAACGCAGCGGATGTTCATACGGGTGGATACTCAAGAGACCCAGGGCGAGGAGTGAGTGTACTGGAAGGCATTCGCGCGCGCGCACGATCAGAAGCATCAGAAGCATCAGCGGTAAAAGTGCTCTACGCGGAGGGCTGCAAGATCACCACGGGGAAACAGGGATGGGCTGGGTGGTACGAGAATAATTCAAAGCTCGCGGACCCCAAAGACCAGCAGGCCAGCATACGCGCTGCCGTTGAGACTGCGAAGAAGGCGGATGTTGCGATCCTGGTTGTGGGCGAGACCGAGGCTACCAACCGCGAGGCATGGTCAGAGGAACATCTGGGTGATCGCGACTCCCTGGATTTGCTGGGGGCGCAGGAGCAGTTGATTCAGACCATCGTTGAGACCGGGGTGCCAACCGTGATGGTGCTGATCAACGGGCGGCCACTCTCCATCAACTACGCGGCCACTCATGTGCCGGCGATTATAGAGAGTTGGTATGCGGGGCAGGAAGGTGGAACCGCGCTGGCGCGGGTCCTGTTCGGGGATGTGAACCCGGGCGGCAAGTTGCCGATTACCTTCCCGCGCTCGGTGGGTCAACTACCGGTTTTCTACAATCACAAGCCATCACGCAACCGCAACTACATTTTTACCTCGCGCGAGCCGCTGTTCCCCTTTGGACATGGGCTGAGCTACACGAGTTTCAAATTGGAAAGCCTGCGCGTGGAACCGGCAGAAATAGCTCCGAATGAAAATACAAAAGTGACCGTGAAGGTGACCAACACCGGAAACCGCGAAGGAGATGAGGTACCGCAACTGTATATCCACCAGAGAGTCAGCTCCGTGACACGCCCGGTGCTTGAGTTGCGAGGGTTCCAGAGAGTTCACCTCAAACCTGGCGAAAGCACGACGGTAAGCTTCACGCTCACCCCGGAAAGCCTGGCCCTGTGGAATGAGGAAATGAAGCGTGTGGTTGAGCCGGGCATATTCGACATCCTGGTGGGGACGAGTTCGGCGAAGACGCAGGCGACACAACTGAGAGTGACCGCGAAATAGACGATGCGGTCAATCGTAAAACCAGGATGGAAGTTAGATTGGTTTCAGCCCGCCAGCTTTTACACTATAGCGTTTTATGCTGATGGTAGACAATGACCCAGAAATGAAAATCGGAGCCGCAATAGTCCAATCCAAAGAACGCACCAGCCCTGAAAGGGCGAAAGAGAGTAGCCCAGTACGTCGAGACAGCCTGGGCGCAGCTCGTGCGCACAGGCTGTCTCGTAAGTGCTGGGTAAACAAAAACAAAGGCCCTTTCCTTGCGCCGCAGGCGTGCGCGCAGCAAAGCGGAGCGCATATAAAAATGATTTTCGACAGACCCTATTGAAATGCTTGCTCTTGTCCGCAAAAAACAGGCCTACGTTAAGATATCCGCGCCAAGAAGAGGAAAGATTCCAACGCTCACTTTGACGTCGCGCACCCGTTAGACGCTCAGCGATTGCCGTGCCGTATGTTATTGAAAATACATCCGGCTTCAGCCGCTGAGGTACCGTTCTTCTGCTGCAAAGGAGTTTCCCGCCAGCCAATTCAGGAAGCGCTATAGAGAAGTTGAAAACTTTCCGATAACTAAACTGCAAACGAGCGAGCTGAAGTGGATGCTCAGCGATTGCCTGGACATGGTAAATTGACAACAGTGGATGCAGACCCTCGCAAGAAAATTGTATTTCTCATTGGCTCCATGGAAGGGGGTGGCGCGGAACGTGTGTTTATAACGCTTCTTCGCCATCTTGACCGGAGTCATTTCCAGCCCTATCTTGTGCTCCTTCGGGCCGAAGGGGAATTTATGTGTCAGGTCCCCAAGGATGTTGTCGTTCACACTTTGCACCAGTCGCGGCGTTATCCCACGCTGGCTGGTTCTTTTCCGTTGATGCGTAACCTTGTTCAATTGTTAAGGAGAATCAGGCCTCAGGCAGTCCTTTCTACGGGAGGCATGAATCTTGCGCTGGCCTTGGCTCGACCCTGGTTGCCGCGAGGCACTAGGGTGCTGATTCGCGAATGCTCAGTTCTCGGTGCCCGCCTCAACACCGACACTCGACACCCCCGTCTGTGGAGATCTCTCTACCGGTATCTTTATCAATGGGCCGACAAGGTGGTATGTCAATCTGATTCCATGGTCAGAGAGATGTCGGAGAAGTTCCATTTACGGCAGCAAAGGCCGGTACGAATCTACAACCCCATCGATATCGATCTGGTACGGGAATTGGGCAGGAGCGGCGAAAACCCTTACTCCGGCCCCGGTCCTCAACTAGTGGCTGCGGGCCGCCTCTCACAGGAAAAAGGCTTTGACCTGCTTCTAGCTGCAATGCCGAAAGTTGTCGAATGCCTTCCGCACGCGCGGCTCACAATACTTGGGCAGGGACCGCTCAGGGCTGCTCTCGCGGAGCAGATACAAAGTCTTGGCTTGTCAGGCTCGGTGAGCCTCGCCGGTTTTCAGCAGAATCCCTGGCCCTATCTCTATCATGCTGATCTGTTTGTTCTTCCTTCGCGCCGTGAAGGTTTCGGCAATGTCCTGCTTGAGGCGTTGGCATTGGACACACCGGCCGTGGCTGTTGACTGTCCTGGAGCAATGCGGGAGATATATGGCGGCAATCCAGCGGTGCGCCTTGTTCCTGCAGGAACGGGTCTGGCCGAGGCGATTGTTGCGGCATACAGGGCAAATAAGTATGAGAGAATCACCCCAAAATCATCCCCGGATTGGCTCGCAAAGTTTGCGCTGAAGAAAGTCATTGATGAATACAGCGCGCTGTTTTTGGATGAAAAGTTGAAGAACGGCCCTTTAGCCCAGATCATTCATGAGAAACAAACCGTCATCCCGACGGTCTACCCGCGCATTAGTTAGCGCGGGTAGATCGGAGGGACCTTGCGTTCTGCCATAAATCACAAGCGTCTAACGGCCCTGACTAGAGCGGTTCCAGGATTGGTGTAACTCAGATTTGTATCAGGCCACAGCCTGTCCTTGAGGTGAGCATAGCGAGTCGAAGGAAGTTTACTCGTGCCGAAAAGTATCTAAAATTAATTGGGCTTTAGCCTAATGTCACTTACTTTGCACATCTATGCTTTGGGCGGAATGCTTTAAAAATGGAGCGAAACAAACCTATGGCGAAGATGACCAGATGTACTAAGAGGATGAGTGTCATCCTGAGCGGCAGCGAAGAGCCTGTCCTGGAAGGAAACTGCTCCGCTGCTCTTCAGGTCCAACGAGAATTACACTGCTAGCCGCTGACGAGCCTCTGGAGGGCCAAGACGATTTTTGAATCTCCGAGCGTTTTAGAAAATAGTGGAACTGGTCTTTTGGAAGGACTTAGAGCAATCTCGATGGAACACAGTTTGCAGGGACTAAAAGCTCAATTGATTTTGAAGCGGTTTCCGGCACGAGTAAACTCATGCCCTGTTACCTTATCTCGCCGACTCTAACGATCGCGAGAATCACGAGATGACCTCAATCGCCTGACCAGGCGCCGTAGAACCGCAAGTGCCAGTTGAAGGATTGCCTCCCAATCCCCGCCGAGCACGATCCAGAAGCAAGCTCCGGCGGATGCCGCTGCGGCCCGAAAAGCACGAATCAGATGCCATTGCCTCGCCTGATCAGCGGCCATTACGGCATAGCACCTGGCGGCCACGCGATAGCTATGCCGCTTAAATTCGGCGGGAGACAAAATGCTTTCATCACGAGCCTGTTTCAGCCAATGCCGTCTGACGTTCAGCCGGTTTCTCATATGGCGGGTGACGTTGCTGCTGAGAGAGCCATCCGTCCGCACAATTTCCGCGAGAACTGCCGGAATGTAGGCGAATTTCGCTCCCGCCCGCGCCAGCCGGAGCCAAAGCTCATAGTCCTCGCAAATCTCAAAGTCCGGATTGCAATCAAAACCACCGGCCAGCGCCACGCAGGAACGCCGGACCGTAACAGAAGTTGTAGCGAGGAAGTTGCTCCCCAGCAAAAGACGGCGGTAAGGATCTGAAGGTGGCGGACCGCTGGAGTCTCGCCAGCGTCGTCCATCCCGCGCAACAAACATGACATCGTGATAGATCAGATCGGCTTGCGAATCGC